>JAHJDU010000224.1 GCA_018812385.1 Pseudomonadota bacterium | reverse complement strand
TTCGGCCATTGATGGTGATACTGGTGCAGATGCTGTTTGTGCCTATCTTGGATAAGTTTATGGAAAGAAGGTTACAGGCTGGTCTCAGGCAGCACTCTCCTTTTTCAATTCTTTGTAGTGATCATTGACAGCTACCTGTCTGCTGTTCTGATCATACCACCCGTCAAACAAAACCAGATCAGGGTGCGCTTCCAGGGAGAAATAGTTTTCTACTTTTACACCCTTGGCATGGGCTGTGACCGCATCAAACGCCCGAAAATCAAAGCAGTCTTTTTTGTTCTCTTTTTTGATTGCAACTGATTTAAGTACCCATACCCAATCCGGGTCATATCCCAATTTAACAACCAGATACTTTCCGACGTCCTGGGGAAGATCCTTTGGTTTAGCTTGTGCTTTGGCCGGTTTAACGGTAAGATCAGTTTTCTTTTTTTCCCAAAATTTCCAGTTCATTTAAGTCCCCTTTTATAGAGAGTCAGTTATTATCATAAGCAATCACACAGCATAAAGCATGCCATTTATCATAAGCGATTGAATTTAAAGAAATATTTTTTATTAATCGCAGTTTTCCGTCAATAAAATTCTTTAAAAATAAGAAATTTTATATCTGAATTGATTTCCAATCGGAATATAATATTCCTGATTGAATAGCAAAATTAAAGGATAACCACAAAGGATCCAAGGTTTTTAAAATTTGACTTTTTGAACAATACCGGTTATTTAATTAAGTTTTGATTATTATTTTCTTAGGGAGTTGCTATATGTCATGGTAAAACTTGATTTTAAAAAAGGCAATGGATTGATTCCCGCCATTGCACAGGATTACAAAACAGGTGTTGTCCTGATGCTTGCCTATATGAATGAACAGGCCTTTGATGAAACAATGAAGAGTGGAAAAGCCACATACTACAGCAGATCAAGGAAGGCATTATGGCAAAAAGGGGAAACTTCCGGGCATGTGCAGAATGTGAGGGAAATCCGGGTGGATTGTGATAATGATACCATCCTTTTAAAGGTAGACCAGGCAGGTGATGCAGCTTGTCACAAAGGGTACAGAAGCTGTTTTTTTTCAAAAGTCGAAGAAAATGAGTTGAAAATTGTAGAATCAAAAATTTTTGATCCAAAAAAGGTATATAAATAATGGGGAAAATATTGAAATTAGGGATTCCAACGGGAAGCCTTCAGAATGCAACCATAAATCTTTTTAACAAATCCGGGTGGAAAATCAATGTGGAAGGAAGAAGTTATTTTCCTGATATTAATGATGATACTATTGAATGTGCCCTGTGCCGTGCCCAGGAAATGTCCATCAATGTTGAAAGCGGGGTTATCGATGCCGGATTGACCGGCCTTGACTGGATTGCCGAGCATGGATCCGATGTCCATGTGGTGGCTGATTTGATCTATTCCAAGGTCAGTGCCCGCCCTGCAAGATGGGTGATTGCAGTTGCCAATGATTCTCCCATAAAAACCCTTGAGGACCTGGCAGGGAAAACCATTTCCACAGAGCTTTTAAAGTTTACAAAACGGTTTTTTAAAGACCGGAATATTGATGTAAACGTGAAATTTTCCTGGGGTGCCACAGAAGCCAAGATTGTCTCAGGGCTTGCAGATGCCATTGTGGAGATCACGGAAACCGAAAGTACCATAAGGGCTCATAACTTAAGGGTGATCCATGAAGTCATGGAAACCAATACCCAGTTGATTGCAAATAAGACAGCCTGGGAAAATCCTGTGAAAAGAGAAAAAATTGAACAGATAGCCCTGTTGTTGCAGGCAGCTTTGCTTGCTGGTAAGCTGGTGGGAATAAAAATGAATGTGCCTGAAAATAAAATTGCAAAGGTTGTGTCTCTTCTACCAAGTCTTAATGCCCCCACCATAGCGCCCTTGTATCAATCCGACTGGTATTCCGTGGAAACCATTATTGATACTGGACTTGTCAGGGATTTGATTCCAAAACTCTTAAAAGCTGGGGCAGAAGGAATTATTGAATATCCATTAAACAAGGTGCTTTAAATGAAACCTGCCAATAGATGTGAAAAGATAACGCCTTTCATTGTTATGGAGATCATGGAAAAGATCCATAAAATGGAAGCCTCAGGGATTGATGTCATCCATATGGAGATTGGGGAGCCTGATTTTAATGTGCCAGAGTGCGTCAATAAGGTCAGTATCAAAGCTTTTGCGGAAAATAAGACACACTATACCCACAGCCTTGGCGATATCCGCCTGAGGGAGGCCATCAGTGAGTATCATAAAACAACCTATAACACCTTCATTGATCCCGGACAGATCCTGGTGACGTCGGGCACTTCTCCTGCCATGCTGCTGTTGTTTTCCGCCCTTGTAAATCCCGGAGATGAAATCATTATTTCCGATCCCCATTATGCCTGCTATGCAAATTTTATCAATTATGTTCAGGGGGTTCCGGTGACAGTGCCGGTGTTTGAAGAGGAAGGGTTTGTTTATACTCCTGAGGCAATAAAAGAGAAAATCACATCTAAAACCCGTGGGATATTCATCAATTCCCCCTCCAATCCAACGGGAAACGTCATTCCCAAAGAAAGAATGCAGCAGATTGTGGATATTGCAGAGGCCAACAATCTTTATGTTATTTCAGATGAAATTTATCATGGACTTGTGTATGAAGGCAAAGAGCATTCAATCTATGAATTTACAGATAAGGCTTTTGTATTGAATGGATTTTCAAAACTTTTTGCCATGACCGGCCTGCGTCTTGGATATTTGATAGCGCCGCCTGAATTTATCAGGGCGTTACAGATCCTTCAACAGAATTTTTTCATATGTGCAAATTCTGTTGCCCAGCTTGCCGGTGTGGCAGCTTTAAAATATGCCCATAAAGAAACCCGGATTATGAGAGAGACTTACAATAAACGTCGTATCTATGTCCTGGACAGATTAAAGCAGATGGGACTTGGGATTACTATTGAGCCAACAGGCGCATTTTATGTATTTGCCAATGTAAAACATATTTCAATGGATTCATATGCCCTTGCCTTTGATATTCTGGAAAAAGCCCATGTCGGGGTTACTCCGGGGATTGATTTTGGGGAAAACGGCGAAGGGTATTTGCGGTTTTCCTATGCAAACTCAATGGAGAACCTTAAAATTGGCCTTGACCGAATGGAAGGATATTTAAAAGAGCTATAATGATAATTAAAACCGTAGACTTTATTAAAAGTGCTGTTAAACCATCCCAGTACCCTGAATATGATTTCCCGGAAATCGCATTTGCAGGCCGTTCCAATGTGGGAAAATCCTCTTTGATCAATACATTGATCCAGAGAAAAGACATGGTGAAAACAAGTTCAAAACCGGGATGTACCCAGCTGATCAATTTTTTTATGGTCAATGAAAATCTTTCTTTTGTGGATCTTCCAGGGTATGGCTATGCCAAAGTGTCAAAAAAAATCAGGTCTCAATGGCAGCCAATGGTTAATCTGTATCTTTCCCAGCGCAAAAGTCTTTTGGGGTTGATTTTATTGATAGATATTCGAAGAGATCCGGAAAAAGAAGAATTTGATATGATGGAATGGCTGGAAGCCCATGAAATACCATATTTGGTGGTTTTAACAAAATCTGATAAATTGTCAAAAACAGAGCAGCAGAAAAGGCTTTTATCCATTTGTTCCCAAATGAACCGGGAAAAGAACAATGTTATTCTTTTTTCAACCAGGACAAAAATGGGAAGAGATACTATTTTAGGGGAAATTGAGAATTTAATGGGCGTGTATAATGAATGAGAAAAATGAAAATAGCTTCCGATCAGGATTTGTCGGAATCATCGGTGCTCCCAACGCAGGAAAATCCACATTGCTCAACCAGGTTCTGGGTCAGAAAATTTCCATTACCTCCAAAAAACCACAGACGACCCGGGATAGAATCCTTGGTATTGTTAACAGTCCAAAATCCCAGATCATTTTCATTGATACGCCGGGGATTCATAAGAGTACAACCCTGTTAAACAAAAGAATTGTTGCTCAGGCCCTGCTGGCCCTGGAAGATGTAGATGTGGTTCTGTTTATGGTAGACGCTTCATCCAGAAATTATTCAGCAGAGAAACTGATCATATCGCAATTTAAAAAAACTTCTAAGATAATTGTTCTTGCGTTGAATAAAATTGATCTGGTTAAAAAGGCACAGATCTATACGCTTGTTGAGGAATTTCAACAATTGCATGACTTTAAAGCCATTATTCCGATTTCAGCTAAAAATAATATCCAGGTAAAAAACATAATTGAAGAAGTCGAAGGATCATTGGCAAAAGGTCCCAGGTTGTTCCCTGAAGAGACATTTACAGATGTGTCGGAAAAATTTATGGTGAAAGAGATTATCAGGGAAAAAGTATTTAGATTAACAGGGATGGAGATCCCTTATTCAAGCGCGGTGACTGTGGATTCCTTTGAAGTGGAAAAAAAGCTGATTGTCATCCATGCCAGCATTCATGTCATCAGGGATTCTCAAAAGGGTATCATTATTGGGAAAAAAGGATCCATGCTGTTACAGATCGGAACAAAAGCAAGAAAAGACATTGAGCAGATGACCGGGCAAAAGGTGCTGCTGAAATTGTTTGTAAAAGTGACAAAGAACTGGGTCGACAATAAAAGGATTTTGGACGAGTTCGGTTACTAAGCCATGGATCAGTTTTTTACTCTCCCAGAGGAATCGTTCTTAAAAAAAGAACGGGACAAAGCAAGGAAACTGCGATCCAGTCAATGGTGGAAGAGGAAACGCTCTTTGGGAATTTGTCACTATTGTAAAAATAATTTTTTGCCAAAAGAACTTACCATGGATCATATCATTCCTTTAGCCCGTGGAGGGAAATCGGAAAAATTTAATGTTGTGCCTTGCTGCAAAGAATGTAATACAAAAAAAAATCAGCTCCTTCCCTGGGAATGGGAAGAGTATATGGCTTTTATAAAACAATAAACAGCGGATAAGAATTTTTCTTGTCCGCTGTTTTATTTTAAATTAAAACGGGTTTATCTTTTGTTGCAGAGCCTGTGAATGGTCTGTGCGTGCCATTCTCCACGCCCGGAGAATGTGGGTTGGCCTAATTCAACCAAACGGCTTGCAACCATGTCAAATGTGTCGCCTTTGGCTCTCATGCTGTGGATAATATCCATGACAGCCTCACGACTGAGAAGTTTGTTGTCAGTTGAAACCATTTCTTCAGCCTTTTTTGCCACTATTTTTTTTCTTTTTCGAAGGACAGGTTTTTTAGGATCAATGGTCTCAACACGTGATTTAACTGTTTCGACAATTGTTTTAACCGGTTCGATATTTTCAAGGGGTTCAGTGACGACAAGTTCTGGCTTTTGGAAGATGACATTATGGCGTTCAAAAGTTTTTTCTGGCGCATTGTCTTTCCGGGGCTCTGTTTCTTGTGCTGGAGCGATGTTCAGGTGATCTACAATCCTTTCAATGGCAATGGCCTGCCGTTCTATCATATCTGCCGTTCTTTCCTGGATACTGATCAGGTAGTCCTGATTTTTTGCCAGGGTTTCGACATAGATGCTTAGGTTCTCAATTGCTTCTGCCAGCAGGGATGTTGCTGAGATCTCATCCGTGGGAGTCTGGTTTCCAGATTGATGCTGTGCAGGGGGGCGTTTCATGCCCTGGTTTCTATTATTCTGGTATCCGCCATAGGAATGAAACCTGGGGTTGCTGGTATAATGATAAGAATTATCTGTGTTTTTGCGCGTTTTGGGTGTGCGCGGTTTTTCAGCCTGGCCATTACGAAGACTTTGTAAAAAATCGTTCATTTAGTTCATATCCTCCTTGGGACAATTTAATAATGACAAAAATGGTGTTATTAAACTTGACAAACACGCTTGAATTTTTCAACTCAGTGATTTTTAAAGAAAGTTTCGAAACATCCTTTAATCGTCAGTATAATATTTCGATTTACTACTTATCCGTTTTTTGGGGATGCTTGTCAAGCTTTTTTACGAACTTTTTTGCGATTTGGCAAAGGGCGACACAGATGCGCCTTTTCGCTGTTTTTATTCGTTTGAAACTGAATGTCCTTTATGATAAAATTTATTATTTGGTAATTTTTTTGAATAATTATGAATAATAAGGACAAAATCAGCATGATTGAAAACAAAACCTATAAGACCAATTATAAAATTGAAGATCCAAGTATTGTAAAGACAGATTTTTTAATGGCCATACCATATGCCTATAAATCCAAACGAAGTATTGATATCATCATCAGACAACCGGAATATACATCGGTATGCCCGATGACAGGCCTGCCGGATAATGGTTGTATCACGATAAAGTACAGACCGGATGAAACCATTGTTGAACTCAAATCATTAAAATATTATCTATTGCAATTTAGAAACGTTGGTATTTTTTATGAGCACGTGGTCAACAGGATTCTGGATGATCTGGTTCAGGTTTTAAAACCTTTGAGAATGGAGGTCACCGGCGAATTCACCCCGAGGGGTGGGGTCAGTTCAATTGCAACAGCTGTTTATGAAAAAGAATAAAAAGTTTATGCTATACTGGTTTCAAACTCGTTGATGAGGTCCAGGATATGATTTTTTGATTTGATGCCGGATAGTTTAGCCCTGAAGGCAGAACATCCGGGCAAGCCTTTTGCAAACCATGAAAGCCTGCTTCGAAGCATGTGACAGGCAGGTTTTTCACCAAAATAAGCCACATACATCTGGGCCAACCGTTCCATTGTTCTGAATAGTATGTAATTTGAAGGGGTCTGATAAGACCCGGTTTCAAAGAAATCATCGATCTGGGAAAGGATAAAGGGATTTTTCATTGCAGCACGCCCCACCATGACAGCATCACATCCGGTAAGCGCTATCATCTTTTGGGCATCCTCAACCGTGTTAATGTCTCCATTGCCAATAACAGGGATTGCCAATTGCTGTTTTAAGTCTTTAATGAGATGCCAGTTTGCCTTGCCTTTAAATCCCTGGTTTGCAGTCCTGGGGTGCATGGCAATGGCATCAACCCCGGCATCCTGGGCGATACGCGCAATTTCAAAGGCCTGTTGGCCGGAAGGATCCCAGCCAGAACGTAATTTTATGGTCAAAGGCAGATCAGTTGCCTTTCGGACTGCGGTTAAAATTATTTCACTGAGTTTAGGTTCTCTCATCAATGCAATTCCAGCACCCTGCCTCACAATTTTTTTTACACTACAGCCAAAATTAATATCGATAATACTGGCTACGTTCAGATCCTGTATAACTTTCGCACCTTTTGCCATGGAATCGGGATCAGATCCGAACAATTGAACCGACAGGGGCTGCTCTTCTTTTTTTGAAGACAAAAGAGTGAGGGTTTTTTCAGAATTATAAAAAATTCCCTTTGCACTGACCATTTCAGAACATACAACAGCACAGCCGCATTCTTTTACAAGAAGTCGGAAGGGCAGGTTGGTTATTCCTGCAAGGGGAGCTAGAAATGTTTTTCCATGAATTTTTAAATTTTTAATTTTCATTTAGACCCGGGTTTTCTTTAATGATGTTATCAATTTGAGGATTTGCATAGCAAAAAAGACAATTATGAAAACAGGGGTGGTCAGCATATGATCCTATATCAATGGATTTGGTGCACTTACACCCCTGTTTTGAGCGTTGGCCGTAATCTCTTTTAATTTCAGGGTTCCGGCCAAAGAGTGTTTTTAACAATTTGCCGTCAATACATGAATTCTCCAATACAGTGGTGTCAGCATCAAGACTTGAGAATATTTTTTTTTCGCAACACAGATGAAGAGTTATGCCTGTTGAAGCCAGATGTTTTTCCATTTTATGAATCACTTGTTTTTTTTTATCCAGGGGAGGGTCTGTAAAAAGAACAGCCTGATGATTTTTTTTATATAAAAAATTCAATCTTTTCTGGATCTTGCTGTAATTATCAAAAAAGCTTGTAACACATTTTTTAATTCCAAGTTTTGAGGCTTCTTGTGCAATTAAGGGAAAATCAGAAAGATTATTTTTTATCGGGCCGTGGGGTTCGGTTTTATAAAAACAAATAGGGTCAAACCGCCAGGATATTTTTTGGGGCCCAAACAGGCAGACAAGTTTATTTAATTGTTCAATCCTTTTTTTTAAGGGGGGAAGATTTGGTTCAAGCAAAGAGGATTCAGAATTTATTGTAAAATTGAAATATAGATTGAATCCAAGTTGCAAAAGTTTTTCACCAGCCCTTGCCTTGATAAAGGCATCATAGTTTTTTGACCAGAATACGATGGAGTGAATCGAGTCCCTGGATATACCAATTTTCTTGATGGTTTTTGTGAAGGGATTTTTCACGTTGAAAAAACCGAGATTGATATGGTCCATGAACCAGTCCATGTAAAAGGCCGGGATATCCGTTCTTCTGGAGGCAGATAAGATTCTATCCAGATTCTGGTTCATTTTTCTTTTTTAAGTCGGAAAAGGAAATGATTTTGCCCAGGGTCTTTTTTTTAGACCTCATATCTTTTGCAATTTTTTTATCAGGGACACTTTCAGGCTTTTTTATTTGCAGATCTTCCCTGGGGCTTTCAACTTTTTCCAGTTTCATTTTTTGACCGTTCATATGAAATTCACTGCCATTTATATAATCATCTTTTAAAATCCATGTGACCACCTGCAAAGGGATCTGGAGCATTAATAATTTGATGTGGTACCAGTCTTTTTTAGCATCGGGAAGAATATTTTCAACCCTTGCAAAAGACACGGGTGTATCTTCAAGATAGATTAATACAATGTCATTAACAGCAGCCATAGACTCCTAATATGGTTTAATTTTTCTTGTCAATAGTTTTCATATAACATAATCTCTCCATAACGAAAAGAATGGACTAAAATTATGCCCCGTTTATATGAAAACAAATGAAAAACTTATCTATTTTGGATCAGCCCCTTGTGTTGAGGCATCTTTTCCATCCGCGGTTTGAAGACAGCTTCCGGCTGCCAAGAAATAACCGGGATGATATAATGATCCAGGTCGATGGAGGCGTTCAGGTGGGTGCGTCGTTTCATTTTGTTAAGAATGATGCCCCTGTGGTTCTTTTTTTCCATGGCAATGGAGAAATTGTATCAGACTATGATGATATAGGATGCCTGTTTAATGATAAAGGGTTAAATTTTTTTGTGGTGGATTACCGGGGATATGGAAGATCAACCGGCAAGGCATCTGTCACATCAATGATGAAGGATTGCCTTAATATTTTTAATTTTGTCCAGGCGTATATGTCAAATATGGAATTGACGGGTTCTTTGTGTGTTATGGGAAGATCTTTGGGTAGCGCCCCTGCAATTGAACTTTGCAGCACCCGGGCAAATGATTTTAAATGTCTGATTATTGAAAGCGGGTTTGCCTGGGTTGTCCCTTTGTTGAAAAAGCTTGGTATTAATACTGAAGCCATTGGTCTCATGGAAGAACAGGGTTTTGAAAATATCGATAAAATTAAGACATTCTCAAAACCCTTTCTTTTGATTCATGCTCAGTTTGATCACATTATTCCATTTTCAGATGGTCAGGCACTCTTTGATGCATGTGGTTCAAGCGATAAAACGCTTTTAGAGATCAAAGGGGCAAATCATAATGATATTTTTCTAAAAGGAATGGATACATACCTTGCGCATATTAAAAAGATCTGTCTTCAATAGACCCTATTCCCCCTGAACCCTATTCTCCATGAAATGGAACGACAAAAACCGGAACACTGGATCGTTTCAAAACCTTTCTGACTATATTATTCCCCATGGCTTCTGCCAGCAGTCCCTGCTGTTTGCACCCCATAACTATCAAGTTGCAGTCTTCTTCTTTAACAGTGGATGCTATTTCATCAGCAATGGAACGACCTTCAGCCACCAGAATTTTTGAAATCAGGGAATTATTTTCAGTGGGCTCTTCGTTCTGCCCGGTTTCTTCAAAAAAGCCGGCAATAGCTTGACGGATTCTCAGGGCATCAACATTTTTTCCTATCAGGATGTTTCTTGCCCCGTTTCTATGTTCTGATTTTAAGTTTTTATATAATTCTTCACCAAACGCCATGCGGATGCGCTTTTCATAAAGTTGGCTTTCTTCCATTACATGAAGAACGATGATATTGGCACTCTGGTAAATGGCCAAAGTTGCAGCATGCTCAAAAACCTGCTTCATATTGACGGAAAGGTCAGATGCAAAAAGAATATTCTTTGTTGGTTCAACCATTTTTATTCCTCCAAAGTTATATTTGTGAAAAGGTTAATTTTAAACGTTAGTTACATTAGTTAATTAAAAAATCAACTAATGTAAATCTGGTTCATATATTAAATTAAAATGACAAATATGCAAGTGTTGATTCCCGGTTTTCTATAAAAAAAGGGAAAATAACAAGATGATAGGATTAATTGGCGGGGTAATCGACCCTTTCTTTTAAGTCTTTGCCGCATTTAAAAAAAGGAAGTTTTTTAGAAACAACATGAACAAGTTCTCCGGTTTTTGGATTTCTGCCGGTATAGGATTGATATCTTTTTAAGTGAAAAGCCCATAACCCTCTAATTTCGACCCGGTCTCCCTTTGCCAGAGCTTTTGTAATTTCTGAAAAAAATAAATTGACAAAGTCTATTGTTTCCTTCTGCGTCAGAGAGCATCTGTTTTTAAGAGTTTCAATCAATTTAAGCTTGTTCATTTATTCTCCCCATATTATTAACCCGAATTAAAAATTTTCAAAGACTCTATAGTATAATAAAAAAAACAATGGTTTTTCAATAGGTAAAAACCCCTATTTTTTAATAAATTCAGGTTCAGTTTTAAAAAAAGCTTCAACCATGTCCTGATATTTGGTGATTGAATCAGCTTTTAATATTTTTTTAAGTTGTTTCCTGCTATCCTTGAACGAAGGTCCAAGGTATCTCCAGAATCCTTTCATTCGTCCGGTTAAATGGGCAGGTCCTGAGAATATGGTTTGATAATTGTCAAAAAGATCATCATGAAATTTTTTTAACCGGTCAATTTGATTTTTATTTACAAGAACACCTTTTATATCCTCTGCAAGGAATGGATTAGAAAGAATTCCCCGTCCAATCATGAATCGTATTATATAGGGAAATTTTTTTTGAACAATGTGAAAGGTATTTAAATCTGTGATATCACCGTTATAAGTGAGCGCGTGCCGGCTGCATAAAAGGGCTTTCTCAAACGCGTCATGATCTGATGTTCCATCATACATCTGGATTCCGGTTCTAGGGTGAAGAATGATTTCATCTAAGGGATATTTATTTAAGATAGGCAAAAGGTTGAAAATTTCATCTTTTGATTTTCTGCCTAATCTTAATTTTATGGAAAGTGTATTGGAAATTTTGGGTAGCACTGTGTCCAGAAAGGCATCAATTTTTTCCGGATACATTAAAAGCCCTGACCCTCTCTCTTTTTTTGCGATTTTTGAATGAGGGCATCCCAGGTTCCAGTTTATTCGTTTTATACCCATTTCATAAAGGTGATCCGCAAGGAAGATAAAATCTTTTGCATTATTCCCAAGGATTTGAGGGACGACAAACAATTTTTTATTATTTTCAGGATCCACATCTTTTATCCTGGAAGGCTTTAACCGCATTTGGCCCATGGTTGAAATAAACGGCGCAACAGCCTCATCCAAACCTGAAAAATGATCTGAAAATACATTTCGAAATGTTACATCGGTAAACCCCTGAAGAGGGGCAAGTATTATTGTGGTATTGTCTTTTGCCATATATGGAAACTTATTTTGAGTTATCTGTTAAATTTATACAAAATCGGAAAAAAACTTTGACAAACATTATGGTGATAAATTATACAATCATGTATTTTGGTCTTAGCTTATATAACATTAAAACAGATTGCAAGGAGTGTTTTAAAGGTATGAAAGAGCTTTTCAAAGAGGTTATCTTATTAAATATGATGGAAGAAACCCTGGAAAAAGAAGATTGCGCAAAAAAATTGTTTGGCCGGTTAAATGCAATGGAATTGCCTGAATATTTTAATTGGGCTTCAGAAATATTTGAAGACCTTCATGTCAGTCAGAATCCAGATAAAAAAGCTTTAATCTGGACAGATATAGATACGCTTGAGACCAAAACGTATTCTTATGGAACCTTATTAAAAAAGGCAAATCAGCTGATAAACCTTTTGTATAAATCAGGCCTTGAAAAAGGGGATAATCTTTATATGATGAATCCTGTTTTACCTGAAAGCTGGTTTGCCAGCCTTGCCTGCATTAAAGCAGGAATGATCTGCGTCCCAACAGCAATTACAATGACTCAAAGAGAATTGGAATTCAGGTTTGAAACTTATTGTCCCAAGGTTATCATGGCAGATGAGGATTCTGCATGTCTGATTGATAAAGCTCTAAAAGAAACCAATATTGAGCCCAGACTCAAACTGGTTTTAGGACAAAAAACAGGCTGGATATCTTTTGATGTGATTGAAAATGAACCCACTGATGCTAAGGCTGCAAAGACAAGATCTGAAGATAAGCTTTTTTGTTTTTTTACCTCGGGAACAACTGGTCTTCCCAAAAGGGTCGGACACACAGCAGTATCGTATCCTGTGGGGCATTTATCAACCACAGTGATGATTGGCATAAAACCTGATGATGTTCATCATAACCTGAGTGCCGCAGGATGGTCAAAATGGGCATGGTCCAGTTTTTTTGCCCCCTTTAATGTTGGGGCCACAACAACCGGTTTTAAATTTTCATTTCTGGATGGAGAACAATATCTTGATGCTATTTCAAGGCATGGAGTGACTATTTTTTGTGCACCTCCGACTGCCTGGAGAATGTTTGTGAATATGAATCTTGACTCTTTTAACCTGTCTTGTTTAACCCAATCCATCAGTGCCGGGGAACCTTTGAATCCCGATGTGATTGAAAAATGGAAAAAACATACCCAAATAGAGATAAGGGACTATTACGGCCAGACTGAGTCCACGGCCATGATTGGAAATCCTCCCTGGATGAAAGGGAAAATAAGGCCCGGGTCTTTTGGATATCCTTCTTTTATGTATGATGTGGTATTGGCCGATAATGAAGGCAATGAGATCACCGAACCAGGTCAGGCAGGCCATATTGTGGTAAAACTGGATCAATGGCGACCCATTGGTCTTTTTTCAGAGTATATTGGCAGCCCTGAAAAAATGAGTTCAGTATTTGTTGATAATTATTATTATACCGGAGACCGGGCATACTTTGATGAGGACGGGTATTGGTGGTTTGTGGGAAGAGCAGATGATGTTATTAAGTCTTCGGATTACAGGATCGGTCCTTTTGAAGTTGAAAGTGCCCTTTTGGAATATCCTGCCGTGGCAGAAGCGGCAGTGGTAGGTTCTCCAGACCCGAACCGATACCAGCTTGTAAAAGCCTATGTGATTTTAAATCCAGGTTATCTGGCTTGCCGGGAACTTGCGCTGGCACTTTTTAAACATACCATCACCATTTTACCGAAATTTAAGATTCCAAGAATCATAGAGTTTGTTACTGAAGTCCCAAAAACAATGAGCGGTAAAATCAGGCGAATTGAATTAAGACAAATTGAAATTTCCAAACAGGAAAATTCGATTGATGAAAGAATTAAAGAATATTTTTATTGGGATTTTCCAGAACTGCATTCAAAAAAGAAATAGAAATATACAATATCAGGATAGCGCTTTAACTATTTGTCTTCAGGTGCTTGAAAAAGCATTTCAACCCCCACTTCACCGCTCCCACTCCTTAAAAATTTTGCAGATGGATATCTTTTTTGGAAGACCGTGAGCATTTTTCGGTTTTCAGCAAGAACCATTGCAACAAATTGTTTATAATTATTTTCCTTTGCAATTGTTTCAAGGATTTCAAGGAGGTATGATCCAATTCCCATTCCATGAAGTTTTTCCTTAACAAGAAATGCCACTTCAGCAGAATCAGTATCTGCTTGAGCATAAGAGCCAATGGCCACAATCTGTTTTCGTTTGCCCAACTGCATCAGTCCGATGATGGTCATGTTCCTTCGATAATCAACCTGGGCCCATTGTTTTTGAAGCATGTCTCTTGAGAAAACTTTTCGTTTGTTAAAAAATCTATAGTAAATAGAGTCTTCCTGCAAAGAATAATAAAAATGCCTGGATTCAAACTCGTCAGACGGCAAAAGCGGCCGGAAGTCAATGTTTTTTCCATTGGTAAGTTTTTTTGAATAAAGGTATCGATCTAGAAACAGAAGATCCTGGGTTGTTGGCGGAAGCTGATCCGGGAATATATAATGTCTTTTCTTGGCTTCTTCTATCAGATTTTTTCTAAATTTGGGGTGAGTAATCTGGGCAAGTTCCATCACCCGCTGATAGATGCTTTTTCCTCGCATCTCAGCAATGCCATACTCGGTCACAATGATATCAATATCTCCTCTGGTGGTTGCAACACCAGCGCCTTCACTTAAATGGGGAACAATTCTTGAAACTTTGCCATTTTGAGCGGTGGAAGGAATAATAATGATG
>JAHJDU010000223.1 GCA_018812385.1 Pseudomonadota bacterium | reverse complement strand
GTTCATAAAATTCTTTTAAAATATTAAAATGAATATTCCAGATATTATCACCTGGCCGAACTACATAAATTCCGAATTTTTTTATTATTTCAGGCTGGACAGCTCCAGAGTCCTCAATTTTTTCTTCGAAAACCTTTCCTTCTTTAAAGCTGGCCTTTTCTAAAATATCTCTTAAAGGGATTTGAACATCCCCAATCTTAAACGTTTCATCCGATTTGACAATCATATCAAGACTTTTTTTAATTCCCAATTCCTCTTTGCGGGATACCATGAGCTGCTTTAATTTCTCATCTTTTTTGAGATTTTTATAATCAATGTCCGGGAGAACAACAATCTTGCCCTGCACTATTTCATCTGCTTTAACAGTCGTGCCATGCTTAATGGGTTCATCTGCTTTCACAGTCGTGCCATTGGCAATAGTTTTATCTACTTTAACTGCCTTGTCCCTGGTAACGGTTTCATTTGGTTTTACAGTCTTGCCAGCACTAATAGTTTTGTCTGTTTTAACGAGGGGTCTTTGTTTATTGTTGTCAGTTTTTTGTGGTATTGCCGTTTTATTATTTGCTGGCGCAAAATTGTTTTCCTGGAATTTATTTAAATACGGTATACCCCAAAAGAGTACCCCGACTAAAACCACTGCAAGCAGTATTAATAATTTTCTATTTTTTTTCTGGAACATATTTTTCCCATTATTTTTTTAAGATCAAAATTGCATCAGATACACAATAGAATGATTTATGTCAAGAAAGAGCTTCAATTTGGGGTAATTATAATGATTTTATTTTCCCCGGAAATCATTTTGGGATCTCCCTCAATTGTAATGGCAATGGATCTTTTAGATTCAATTTCAGATAGCTCCTCTCTTTTTTTATTTAACAGATAGCCGGCCACGTCACTGGGTACAATCCCTGTTGCTTCCTTAACCTCAGGTTTTATTGTTTTCAAGTTCAATTGTCTTAAGAAGGCAAGGCCCTGGGTTTCTACAGAAGGAGTTTGACCTCTGCCCTTACAGTGTCGGCAGGTTTCATAGCTGCCAAAAGTAATGGAATGCCTGATCCGCTGCCGTGACATTTCCAATAACCCAAATGGTGTAATTCCACCTACTTTTGTTTTAGCCTTATCTGATTTTAAATGTTTTTTCAGTGTTTTTGTAATTTCAGCTTTATGCCGTCGATCCTTCATGTCTATAAAATCAACCACAATCAACCCACCCATATCACGGAGTCTCAATTGCCGTGCAACTTCCTCACAGGCCTCAAGATTAGTATGAGAGGCGGTTTCTTCAATGTTTTTCTTTTTAGTAGATTTTCCTGAATTTACATCAATGGAAACCAGGGCTTCTGTTTGTTCAATTACAAGGAAACCTCCGGATTTGAGGGGGACCTCTTTTTTGTAAATAGAAGCAATCTGCTCTTCAAGTTGATATTTACTGAATATGGGTTTGTCACCCTTGAAAAGTTTGACTATTTTTTTTTGTTTTGGAGCAATTATGCTCATGAAAGCTTGTACTTCTTTAAAAATTTCAGGACTGTCAATCAGAATTTCATTAACGTCTGATGTAAAATAATCTCTTAAAGATCTGACAGCAAGGGTCTGTTCTTTGTAGAGCAGCGATGGTGCAGTATTTTTGATTGCCTCTTTGTCAATATTTTTCCATACACGCATCAGGTATTTTAAATCAGCAGTCAACGGGATTTTTGTGGAGTCTTTACCGGCAGTCCTCACGATCATGCCAAAGCCTGTGGGGATATCCATTTTTTTTATAATATTGACAAGTCTTTTTCTTTCATCTTCATCACTGATTTTTCGGGATACACCTTTTGTTGAATTTCCCGGCATTAGAACAGATAATCTTCCAGGCAGAGAGATAAAGGTTGTCAGCATGGCCCCTTTTTGATTAATCGGGTCCTTTGTCACCTGAACAATAAGCTCCTGACCTTTTTTGATTAGATGAAACAAAGCCTTTGCACCGGCTTCAACATCCTGAAAATAGTCTGTATGGATTTCGTTTTTTTGAAGAAAACCATTTTTAGATGCACCATAATCGACAAAGACAGCCTGAAGGCTTGGTTCAACCCTTGTGACAATCCCTTTATAAATATTGCCTTGTGTGACTTCCTTTGCAGTTGTTTCAATGTGAAATTGTTCGAGTTTGTTATCTTGAATTGCTGCAATTCTGTTTTCATCAGAATCCAG
>JAHJDU010000222.1 GCA_018812385.1 Pseudomonadota bacterium | reverse complement strand
TTTTATGATATTTTTTATATTTAAAATTGTCTGGGGCGTAGAAAGATCCATTTTATTAATTATAAACAATGTTGAGGATGCAATCTGTTTTTCCACTGAAACAAATGTGTTATAGGCATCTTCAAAACAGTCTGCATCAATTATACAGATTTGTTCTGACAGCTTGAATCTGTTCTGGAAAATGGAGAGATTCAGGTCTTTTTTCAAATCAGAAGGATTTGCAACACCTGTGGACTCGACTATGAGGACATCCGGCTTGATAGATTGGGCGATTTCGTTTAAGGATCTTATGAAGTCTGTTTTTACGCACACACAGAATATGGACCCCTTGCTGATTTCAAGGATATCAAAGTCATCTCCTTCAATCAGGGAGCCATCCAGGCCGATTTCTCCGAACTCATTCATCAGGATCATCAATTTTAGATCAGCAGGGAATGTTTTAATGATTCGATTTAGAAAAGTTGTTTTCCCGCTGCCAAGAAATCCTGTGATTAAAGTCACATGTGTAAATCCACCCATGCTTTGTCACTCCTTATGAACGAAATCTAATTTTTATTTTCTGGAATTCAATATTTCAATGAGCGCCTCTTCTGTCACTACTTTCCCCGCTGAAATCAACTCTCCTTCGATCACCAGACCCGGTGTGGTGAACACGCCCATTTTCATAAAATAGTCAATGTCATTGACTTTCTCCAGCTGGGCAGTCTTGTTCAATTGGGTTTTTTCCAATGCCTTGGTCACATTCTCATACAAGGTGTCGCAATTTTTACAGCCTGAACCCAGGACTTGAATCTTCATCGTATATTTCCTTTGCTTCTGATTGGTTTGGATTCTTTTTTTGAAATCTTTTTAATATTTCCTCTTGAAGGACTTCCTGACCCGGAATAATGGATGAATACACAATTTCATTTTCCATGGCAATACTGGGCAGGGATTTAGCACGGATTTCCTTAAATCGTTTTACCCCTTCCAGGGTTCTCATATCCCATTCAGATACTTCTATCATTTCTTGATACCTTTGTGGTAAAACCTTTACCGATTCCGCCATATAGACACAGGCGATTCACTGCCGAAAATCGGTGAGCAGAACATCCACATTGATTTTGTGCATAAATCCTTCTCCTTTTTATAAATTACAGCATCGCCTAATTCTTTAACAGCCATTTTGACCAGCCTGGTCATATAAACGCAGGGCACTCAATGCTCACCCTCATGGATGATTTCTAAAATAACAAGGGATTTTGCAATTGAATTTTTAGAAAGCATTGTGTAATTGGTCTTTTTTTTCCAGCATCTCCTGGATGGCATCTTCAAGTTCATGCCTGGGGGGGATGGCATCGAAAAAGAGTTCTTCATCAATAAATAATGATGGTATGGGTGCGATCCTTTTATATTTGTAAACGCCTTCCTCTCCGAACAGGGAAACTGAAAGTTCAAGAAACCGTTCTTTTCCTGAACCTTTTAAGTCCACCCTTTGGTATTCTACCCGGCCATTGTATTGGGGCAGAATTTCGCGGACAGCTTCGTCCATGTAAAAACATGGAAGGCAGGAATCAGCTTTATACATGACTTCAATAAGAATTTTTTTAAAATTTTTCATAAATTCGTCAATCGGTTTCCCAGATTTTTATATACCATCCCCCGTCTATAGGGAACCGGGGGATGGTCATTAATGAGACAGCTTTTTTATATTAGCTATCATTCCTGGTACTTAGTCCTGCACCGGCTTTGGCAAGATTTTCTGTTACTTTATCAAACTGAAATCCCTTATCCCGGGCAGCCCTTAATATGTCTACCAGTTCAGGAGATTTTGCTCTTGCCATCATTTCATCGATCAATTCCTCATATTGAGGAATGATGCTTGGAAATACTACATCTCCCTCAATACAGATTGATGGCAAAACTTTTCCTTTTAATTCCATGAATTTACCAATACCCGTCTTGTTTTTGATCGACCATTCTTTGTATTCAATTATTTCCTGAATTTCCTGGGGCATTGCCGCCATTGATTCCATCATGTATCCACACGCCGCACATTGAACACTATCAAGGGTCAAAACATCAACTGTAATTTTCCCTTCAGCCATTTGTTACCCTCCTTAGTTAATTGGTTTTTGGATACCTGGGATAATATTCTTCAAACCAGGCTTTAGTCTCGTATGCCTGCATCATATGTTCCACCGGAACATCGTATGGCAGATCTCAGCCAGGTGCGAACGTATATCCGTGCGACCCTCCGGCAGCAAGGCTGACAATGGCATCCTCCCTTGGGGAAAGCAATCCCAGACTCAGGGCAAGAGTCAGCTTCAAGTTACCGCCAAATCCCAATCCGGCTTTGATGGCTTTATCCCTGATAAAGTTCATGTTCAGCTGTTCATCAACGGCAAACCCATGGGTGCCGAGTTTACAGACTTCATCAATTACTTTGGTGCAGTCACCGCAAATAAAGAAAGAGGATGTTATCCCTGCATCATGGATGGCTTTAATAGCGGGCTGGCAGTTGGGGCCCACAAATTCACGAAATGTGGTATCCCTGATCTGTGAGGCAACCGGATCAATAAGGGCAATAATATCGCACCCCATTTCCGCATAAAATGTTACTGCCTGTGCGCAAACTTTTGCAGCAAACTCAAGAACCTTGTGTGCAAATTCCGGATGTTTATAAACGTCTGTAAAGATTCGGACGCCCGCAAGATGAGAGGCCAGAGTTAAAGGCCCGCAGACCCCACCAATCATGGCGCAATCAAGTGCATCAAGCTGGGGTTTTGCAATTCTGGCGGCTTCAAATATCTTGGGCCATCTTCCAGAATCCTTAGTAGGTATTTTAAGACCTGCTTCTTCCGGGGTCTTTTCTGAACAGGGATGGCTGGATACTGAAGGGACGTTGTCTTCCCACCATTTTAAATCGCAGCCAACGGAATTGGCTTCCACTGAAAGATCAAATAATAAAGGGATCCCGTCAGCTTTGTATTTTTCAGCTGTATAAACCAATCCTTTCGCTAAAATTTCCGGATCATTAAGGTATACATCGGCTTTTTCATTGATTAGAAATGCGCAGTGAACGCCTGCATAAGGAACCCACGGGGCAGAGTCGGTCCATTTTCCCCTGTAGGCATCGATTAACTTTTGTTTTGCCATGCTTTTTTGCCTCCTCTTTGTTCTAATTAAAAGTTGACTGACATGTGTTTTGTGATGGTTGCTGCTTTATGCCTCCTCATGGTTTCAGGTTAAAAATTGATTGTTAGCAATTTTCTAACACCACATATACTATATAGATTGATCTATACTAAATTAGTCTATACTAAATTAGTATAGATTGGAAAGTAAATTATCTAAAAAAATGGTTTAAATTGAAAAAAGATGGTTTTGAAAAAAAGAAGTTTAAAAAAGAAAATGGAGGGGAAAATTTTAAAGGTTTAATCCAATAAAATAATGGAATAATATTTAAATGTTTCGTTTAGCTCCAGGGCCACTTTGGTATCAATTCCAAGATTTTTCAATGTACCGACAAGGTCTATGTAAAAGGATTCAA
>JAHJDU010000221.1 GCA_018812385.1 Pseudomonadota bacterium | reverse complement strand
CCGATCTTAAGTTTGAACACCCAGGCCCAGTTGACGCTGCAAACCGAAGCATCTGCCAAAGGGATGCAGGATTTTCGCAACCGCATTAATAAAATTCTCGATCCTGAAGAAACAAAGATCTCTTACAATGCCATAATAATCAAAGCCGTGGCATTGGCCTTACGTCAACACCCCAAGGTCAACTCATCTGTGGACAAAGATATGATAAAGATTTGGAAGCAGGTTCACGTGGGGGTGGCAATGGATGTGGGCAAGGGGCTGATTGTTCCAAAGATTCGCAATGCAGATACAAAATCCATCATGATCATAGCAAAAGAACTGGGTCAACTGGTGGATAAGGCAAAGCAAAATGCCCTGTTGCTGGATGACCTTCAGGGCGGCACTTTCACTATTACCAATCTGGGTGCCTGGGGAGTCGATCATTTTACGCCCATTGTCAACTTTCCGGAAAGTGCCATTCTAGGGCTGGGCCGGATTGTGGAAAAACCTTGGGTAAAAAATAGCGAAGTGGTTGTGGAACCACGTATTGCTTTGAGCCTGACCTTTGATCACCGCATCATTGATGGCGCGCCGGGTGCCATGTTCCTGAAAACCTTAACACGAATGATCGAAGAACCGCTCCTGATGCTGTAATGAGATGTATTCAAATATTTAATGTGAACGAGGTGATTTATGTATGATGTAATCATAATCGGCGGTGGCCCCGGTGGATATGCAGCCGCTATCCGGGCTGCGCAACTGGATGCCAGTGTTGCTCTAATCGAGGCGGATATCCTTGGGTGCACCTGTGTCAACCAAGGCTGCATTCCTATCAAAGTATGGCTGCGGGCGGCCGATACCCTGAGAAGGATTCAAGGAGCAAGTGATTTTGGTATTCGCGCTAAAGTTGAGGGTATTGATTTTCAGACAATTGTGGAACGTAAAAACGGGGTCAGCAGCGATATCCGTATGGACATGGAAGCCCTGTTAGGCAATTATGGAGTAGAGGTGCTTAAAGGCAGGGGCGTTTTTAAAAGCCCGGGAGAGATTGATATAAACGGTGCCGTTTATCAGGCCAAAAAGTATATTATTGCCACTGGCAGCCGCCTGGCAGTACCGGACATCCCGGGCCTGAAAGATGCCTTGCTCACAACGGACCAGGCTTTTGATCTGCAAAAGCTACCCGCATCGATTCTGATCTATGGTGCAGGACCTGTTGAAGTCGAAATGGCAACAATTTTTTGCCGTTTTGGAAGTAAAGTATACCTTGCGGCTGAAACTCGTCAAATTTTACCTCACGAGGATCAGGATTCAAGTCAGCGCCTGGCCCAGGCATTAAGGGATGAAGGAGTGGAGCTTTTTCTTGGTCAAAAACTGGAATCTGTGAAACCTGTGGGCAATGGATTCATTTGCAGTCTGTCTGGATCTAAAAATCCAACGATAACAGTGGAAAAAGTACTTTGTGCACCTAGAATGCCAAACACCCAGAATCTGGGACTTAAAAACGCCGGGATACTTCTTGAAGAGGACGGGAGCATCCAGATAGACGATTTTCTTCAGACCAGTGCAGAGGGGATTTACGCCATCGGTGATGTGGTCGGCCGCACCATGCAGAGTCATGCTGCTTCTGCCATGGCAATTACAGCCGCTGAAAATGTCATGGGTCAGTCCAGGCAGTTTCCTTTCAATTTAGTACCAAGGGGGGCCTGGAGTTTTCCAGAGGTTGCCTCCGTGGGGCTGACCGAAGAGGAGGCAGAAAATCAGGATCTGGACGTCACCGTTGGAGAATTCCCTTATGCCATCAATGGATTGGCCATGGCAGTCAATGAAATGAAAGGTTCTGTTAAGGTGGTGTTTGATGAACGTTACGGAAAGATTCTCGGTGTTCATATTGTGGGGCCAAACGCCAATGAATTGATCGGAGAGGCCGTGGTTGCCATGCAGTTTGAGTATACTGTCGCGGAACTGGCAGCCGGTATCCGGGTACACCCGACATTTTCAGAAAATGTGGTGGATGCTGCCAGGGATGCCCTGGGGTGGGCCCTGTATT
>JAHJDU010000220.1 GCA_018812385.1 Pseudomonadota bacterium | reverse complement strand
GAAAAGATGTAAAAAAACCCATTGAATCCATGCCAGGTCATTTTCAACTCTCCTGTGACCATATTGTCAAAAAGGCAATGGAAGCCCGTGATGCTGGTGTTCCTGCCATTATTTTATTTGGCATCCCTGACAAAAAAGATCCGTTGGCAACAAGGGCCTATGCATCTGATTCCATTGTTCAAAAAGCCGTTCAAGCTGTAAAAGAAAAAGTTGCAGATATTTCTGTGATTACGGATGTCTGCCTTTGCGCATATACGGATCATGGCCATTGCGGAGTTGTGGAAAATGGCATTATTGAAAATGATGCCTCCCTGGACCTTCTTGCAAAAACCGCGCTTTCACATGCCAGGGCCGGTGCAGATATGGTAGCACCCTCTGACATGATGGACGGCAGAATCGGTGAAATCCGGCAGACACTTGATGAAGAGGGGTTTTCTCACATTCCCATAATGTCCTATGCCGTCAAATACAGCTCGGCATTTTACGGCCCGTTCAGACAGGCTGCCGAGTCAGCACCGCAATTTGGTGACAGAAAAACCTATCAAATGGATCCTGCCAATTCCACAGAAGCCATCAGGGAAGCCACAATGGATATTGAGGAAGGCGCGGATATTATCATGGTAAAACCTGCTCTTGCCTATCTTGATATTATCTATAGGTTGAAGCAGGAAATCGATCTTCCCATAGCCGCCTATAATGTCAGTGGTGAATATTCCATTATGAAAGCCGGAGAAATGATGGGCTGGGTCAATGCAAAAGACCTTATCATGGAAACCCTTTTATCCATAAAACGTGCTGGCGCAGATTTAATCCTCACCTATTCTGCAATTGACGTTTCAAGGGAGCTGAATAAATGATGAAGCATCCTCACGGACAAAGCGGACAGAATCATAAACCAAAGGGCAATACCCTTCGTCTGGTGGCCTGGGAAACCACAAGAAGGTGCAACCTTGCCTGCAAGCATTGCAGGGCGACAGCCGAAGACCATCCCTATGATAATGAGCTTGATACAAAGGCCTCGTTTAAATTATTGGAACAGATCAAAGAAGTCGGAAATCCCATTATTATCCTCACTGGAGGAGAACCGCTTTTAAGGGATGATATTTTTGATATTGCGGCCTTTGGAACCAAGTTAGGGCTTCGCATGGTGATGGCACCCAATGGGACCTTGATCACCCAGGATAGTGCACGAAAAATGAAAGATTCAGGCATAAAAAGAATCAGCATCAGCCTGGATGGTTCAACACCTGAAACCCATGATGATTTCAGAGGAATAAAAAATGCCTTTGAAAAATCCATCCAGGGCATTGAGATCGCCAAACAAGCAGGCATTGAATTTCAAATCAACACCACCATAACAAAAACCAATCTGGATCAAATACCCAAAATTTTAGAGCTGGCAGAAAATTTAGGAGCCGTGGCCCATCATATTTTTCTTCTTGTTCCCACGGGCCGGGGAAAATATATTGTGGACAGCGAAATCAATGCAAAAGAGTATGAAGAAACCTTAAACTGGTTTTATGATCAAAGTCAAAAAACAAGCCTTCAACTTAAGGCGACCTGTGCTCCGCACTATTATAGAATATTACGGCAACGAGCCCGAGAAGACGGCAAAAAAATAAGTTTTGAATCCCATGGCCTGGATGCTGTCACAAGAGGGTGTCTTGCCGGAACGGGATTTTGTTTCATTTCCCATGTGGGAAGAGTGCAGACATGCGGTTTCCTTGATGTGGAATGCGGCAACATTACCAAACAGACCTTTAAAGATATCTGGGAAAATTCCCAGGTTTTCAACAAACTCAGAGATTTTAATAATCTTGAAGGCAAATGTGGCATCTGTGAATTTAAACAGGTTTGCGGCGGGTGCCGAGCCAGGGCCTATGAAGCGACCGGCAGTTATCAGGCCCAGGAACCATTGTGTTCCTATCAACCGAAAAGAACCGAATAGCCTGCCTGATTAAATGGAATTGAGCAGCAGCGTAATGGGTCGATCTTCCTCTGCACTTCCCGCAAAGCGCACCGGCCCTGGACGTCTGTATCGATCCGGGTTCTCATCAGCAGCCATCCATCCTTCCCTTAAGGCTTTAAAAATTCTAAAGGCATTTGAATCTAAATCTACCAGACTTTTTTCAATAACAAGTTCCAGCTTTCCTTTTCTTTCCTCAAGGTGCATCAATTTTGCAATGGGGATACCGATGGGTTCCCACTTATCAAACTTTTTCTCAAGATTTTTAATCGCAGCCATTTGCCCTGTTGCCCCATTTGCGATCAAATGGAATGCTGTAATACCAAGGTTGTAAGTATAATTGCAGTCAAAATATGTTGGATCAGAACCCCGGCCATCATATCCATAAAAATGGGTCTGTGTTTTAAATTTAGGGTCAGATTTTTTAAATATCCGGGTGATGGGTTCAGGTATATTGTCATCCTGGCTGATCACCTCACTATTGATTAATACCTGTTTCAATGTTTTCAAAGAAATGATGGATTCTTTAATTAACAGATATTTATCTTCAGGATTTTTAAATATGATTTTTGCAATTTCATCTGGAATAAATTTAGAGTTTTTCATAATTGACATGTAATAAGATCTTTCAATACCAATTTTGTATTTTCCCTGTTCCTTTAAAATGCTTAGATATTCTTTGACCATATCCATGATGATCTCTTCGGTTTTTACCTGGGAAAATTGAAAATTGCCATGGGTATCTCTTTCCACAAGAAGGCCTTCTTGAAAAAATGAGGGCAGCTGGCTGAATAAATCATCATCCCTTAAATTCCAGATTGAAAACTTATTTTTTTCTCCCATACCCCGGGTCAGGCGCCTTAAGTATTCAAGCTTGGTATTTAATGTGGGAAATGAGGTGTGAAAATCAATGTCATGAATATGGTTATAATCCGCAATAATAGTATTCAATTTGATGATAAATATCCGGATTTCATTTATAAACTCAAGAATCCCTTCCGGAATTATCATTACACCGAAATTTTTTCCACATGCAGCTCTTCGAACAATGGTATCACATATTAATCTGGACCAATGACGTAATGTCATGCCATAGGCAGTATAATCAATTATTCCTTCTTTTTGGGCTTTTTCAATTCTCTGAAGATCTGTATAATCGGCCAGTTCTTCACCAACAAAAGAAAGATTTGCATGGGTTTGAAAAGCACATTCCAATGTCAGGTGGCTTGCGACTCTTCCCATTACTTTACAAACATGCCAGTATTTAATGTCTGAACTGGCATCCGTTGTCAGGTTACTGATATTTTGTGAAAATGCCCTTGCTGCAGTATGAAATCCAAAGGATATGGCGCAAAGTGTTTCATTGTCATCAGTTTTTATCTGTATATCCCCGTCAATGGTTTTGGGAACACCAATGACCTTGATACCGGCACTTTTAAATTGCTGAGCAAGAAAGATCGCATTTGTATTTGAATCATCTCCTCCGATCACCACCAGGGCATCAAGTCCAAGCTCCTTGCAGGTTTTTAACGATAATTCCATTTTCTTTCTGGAATCGATTTTGGTTCTCCCGGTCTTGATCATGGAAAAACCACCCATATTCCGATATGCATCCACAAGGCTCTGGGTAATTTCAACATATTTTGATTCAAGCAAACCATCAGGTCCTGAAAGAAATCCAATCAATTTAGATTCTGAATTATACTTTTTCACCTCATCATAAAGCCCTGCAATCACATTATGCCCGCCAGGTGCAGGGCCACCTGAAAAAAACACACCAATATTCCGGCGTTTCTTAAATGCCTTTTTGGCTTTTTCACTTATTTCATCCCCGGGAATAATCCTTTGAACATTGTTATTAATAAGATCAGGAAGCAATTTTGTGGCTTCCTTGTTATTGCTTAGTTTATATTCAGGACACTCTTTGATATTTGTATATTTTGAAGAAAAAATCTTAATTTTCTTTGGAGAAAAGGACCGCCTTTCAATGGTTTCAGTATTTACATCCGAGGTCACATGAGCTGTTTTAGGATGGTTCAATAAAAATTCAAGAGATGCACAATTCAAAGGCTCCATATTCACTCCTGTTCTTATGCTTTATTTTTGATTGAAAGGCCTTGATTCATTTTTGTACTCAAATATCCATCCATCATCAAATGAACTATATGGTGAATGACACAGACAAGCAGTGCTGTCCCGAATTCGCTGAAATAAGTCACCTGGATCATGACAGATAAAGCCAGAGTTTTTTGTGATCCCATAAAAATAATACTTTCATAGCGTCCTTTTTCCACCCTGAAAAATTTTATCAGCAAAAAAGAAAACCCCAGAAGCATTAAGTGAAAACCACTCACAAGAACCAGTATGTAAAAAAAGGTCAGACCACTGTCTAAAATCACCTGCTTTGCCCCGGAAAGGGAAATAAAAACAATACTGATGATCATCCACTGGTTCAGGATCTGGAATTTGAATTTACCCAATTGATCTGGTTTAAAAACCCTGGCCTTTGCCACTATCCCGATCATCAAAGGGAAAAGGACCAGGAGAATCAATTTTATAATAATAGCACTCCGGTCAATCACCAGCTCTTTTTGCTGATCAAGAAATGACAAAAGAATCGAAAGTATGACAGGAATGGAAAAGATACCAATAAAATTCGACAGGATCGTTATAAAAAGCGCATGGGCCATGTTACCCCCTGCAGCTCCCGTCATAACAATCCCGGAAGACAGTGTAGTGGGCATTACAGCCACGATAAAAAGCCCAAGGATCACCCCGGTTTCAAGGGGGAGAAGGCAAAGCAAACCAGCGGCTATTGGGGCAACAACAATAATGACAACCAATGCTAAAACCG
>JAHJDU010000219.1 GCA_018812385.1 Pseudomonadota bacterium | reverse complement strand
CGGTTTTATACTGATAATGGATCGGCTTATATCAGCAGTCACTTAAAAATACTTTGTGCCAGAAACGGGATTGATCTGGTTCATACCCCGCCATTTGTACCCCAAGGTCGTGGTTATGGAAAGCTGAGGATAATGTAAAGTTGTCATTTTTCAGATTTTAAAATACACAGTTTCCTAAGAATTTTCTTTTTTTCTAATAGGATAACTTTCCATTATACTCCGATCTATAACTGGCACTTCGGTGCTCAAAAATAGATTGGAGGATATATAATGAGTTATCAAAAAATTGAGATTAATGAATTAATTGACAAGGTAACAGTCGAATTAAAAAATGCCCAATATTCAGATTTAACTATCAGATGGTTTGTCACGGTTTGGAATCGCCTGATGAACTATATGGTTGGTATCGACAAAATTGTCTATACTGCTAAAACCGGAATAGATTTTTTGGAGGCTGAATACGGGATTACTGTATTTAAAAAACTCACTAAAAAACACCAGCGTTCTGCCAGGGCAATTAATTTGCTTTCAGATTATCTGCTACATGGCATTATTTTTCCCAGGACAAAAAAGGTAATACGAACGTACCACCCGCGGTTCCAATTATTATTCCAAGGGTATATTGACAAAAAAAGATCAGACGGTCTTTCAGAAAAAACACTGAAATCATATGAAATATACCTCAGTAGATTTTCTGATTACCTGAACAACTGCGGAATTAAAGATATACGCGATATGGATGAAGCAGTGATTTTAGGATTCACACAAACTTTTGTGCGGTATTCACCTTCCATAATTCATAACACGCTATGCTCCCTGCGTACTTTTTTCCATTATCTGTTCCAGAACGGATTTGTATCCAAGAATTTTGCTTATAATGTTCCGCATGACGGGTATAGACAGATGACAAAAGTTCCTTGTGCATATTCAAAAGAAGAGGTGGAAAATCTTTTAAAATCAATTGACAGGGGAAACCCAAAAGGGAAAAGGGATTACGCAATAGTATTGATTGCTGCAAGATTGGGCTTGCGAGCACAAGATATATGCGACCTGTCCTTTGATAATTTGAGGTGGGAAACAAACACCATCGAGTTACTTCAAAAGAAAACTAAAAACCCCATTGTCCTTCCAATGCTGGAGGATGTTGGCCTGGCAATAATTGATTATCTTAAATATGCAAGACCAAAATATGAATCAACCAAAGTTATTTTTTTGCGCTTAACTCCTCCAATAGGAAATTTGCAACCCCCTACTCTCCATAGCATTGTTACTCAGCACATGCGCACAGCGGGCATAAAAATACAGGATGGTAAAAAACACGGCCCCCATGCACTTCGCCATAGCCTTGCCAGTGCTTTGTTGGAAGACAACACCCCTTTACCAATCATATCCGAGGTGTTGGGTCATGCAAATACAGAATCCACCTCTATTTACTTAAAGATTGACATAAAACAGCTAAGAACATGCTCTTTGGAACCCCTGACATTTGATTGGAACAGAGGTGAGGAGGTGTTCTGATGGCAAAAAATGAAAAGCCATTTATTGGTGAATTTAAAGAAATGCTGAAGGACTTTATAAAACAAAAAAGAAGCCTTGGATATAAATATATCGTTGAACGGGATAGGCTTCGTAGATTTTCCGAATACACTGTCCATTGCGGGTCTGAGCACAAATTTTTGAGCAAAGAACTGGTATCTGGATGGACTGCAAAAAGAAAAGATGAATCCGTAAAGACATGGTTGCACCGTTCCAGTGATTTACGGCAATTTGCGTTATATTTGCAGAGCCAAGGGCATGAAGCATTTATAACCCCAAAAAATCATAGGGTCAGACGGGTGGAATACATACCGTATATATTTACCCATGAGGAAATTGACCGTTTTTTTCAAGCAGTCGATACCATCTCACCGACCACCAGATCTAATAGTCACGAAATCTATCCATTATTATTCCGCTTACTTTATTGCGGTGGCTTTAGAATTTCTGAAATTTGCCATCTGAAAATCTCGGATGTTGATTTTGATAGCGGTGTGTTGTTCATAAGAGGGTCAAAATTTAACAAGGACAGACTTGTACCGGTGTCTATACCTCTTGCAAATATGGTTATCGAGTATCATGCTTTGTTCAACAAAAATATTCCATCAGAAAATTATTTTTTCAGGAACAAAAAAGGAAGTCCTCTGACACGCGACCGAGTTTACAAGGTGTACCGTCAATTGTTGTGGAAAGCGAGAATTTCTCATGGTGGCAAGGGTAAAGGACCAAGACTCCATGATTTTAGGCATGCCTTTTGTGTACATACATTGGCAAATCAGGTAAAAGACGGTATTGACCTGTATGTCACACTGCCCATTCTGTCAGTCTATGTGGGGCACAATTCGGTGGGAGCCACTCAATCTTATCTCAGATTAACTGCAGAAGCATATCCGGACCTGATCAAAAAAGTTTCTAGGACATGTGCGTATGTGATCCCAGAGGTGGTGGAATATGAAGCCAACTGATTTCGCATATTATTTGACAAATTTTCTTTCCAAGTACCTTCCGGGGACTGCAGGTCTTAGCCCTAATACCATAATGTCTTACAGGGACACTTTTAGTCTTTTCCTTATTTTTTGTTTCGATTGTAAAAAGATAAAACCGGAAAAATTTTCTTTGAATAACCTGAACAGGAAACTAGTTGAAGAATATTTGGCTTGGCTTGAGAAGACCAGGAATTGTATTGCATCCACAAGAAACGTGCGCTTGTCTGCATTTCATTCTTTTTGCCGATATCTACAGATGGAGTTCGTGGATTATATCCACCCTGCACAGCAAATACTTTCGATCCCCATGAAGAGAACAAAAAAGGCATTTGTTGAATACATAACTCTTGAGGCTATGAAGCTTCTATTGGAAACACCAGATAACATGGCAAAAAATGGGCGCAGGAATATGGTTCTTCTAAGCTTACTCTATGATTCAGGTGCAAGAGTGCAGGAACTGGCAGATTTAAAAGTTGGTGATATTAGAACTGCATATCCCTCAACAATAAGGCTAACAGGAAAAGGCAATAAAAGAAGAATTGTTCCATTAATGAAACCTATGTCTAAGCTTTTAAGGCAGTATTTAAAAGAGAATAATTTAACGGAACCATATACTTTCGATTATCCTTTGTTTTGTAATCGTTCTAACAAAAAACTAACACGGGCTGGGATTACATACATTGTTAAAAAATATGCTGGTGAAGCAATTAAAAATGCCCCTGAATTATTTCCAAACAAACTATCACCGCATTGTTTTCGCCACTCCAAATCAATTCATCTTCTACAGTCCGGTATTGATCTTATTTATATACGTGACTTCCTTGGTCATGTAGACGTTAAGACAACTGAAATTTACGCCAGAATTGATGGAGAAATGAAAAGAAAAGCCCTGGAAAAAGCTAATAATGTAGTGGTACAAAAAATGCCAGAATGGCAAAACAATGCAGAACTGATGAACTGGCTGAAAAACATAGGCAAATAATAGAAAATATAATGGAAAGCCAAATTTGAGAAATCAATGGGGATAATGCAAGTGTGGCAGTGCAACCTCTGTGAATAAAGACACTGACTTTACATTATCCTCAGCTTTCCATAACCACGACCTTGGGGTACAAATGGCGGGGTATGAACCAGATCAATCCCGTTTCTGGCACAAAGTATTTTTAAGTGACTGCTGATATAAGCCGATCCATTATCAGTATAAAACCG
>JAHJDU010000218.1 GCA_018812385.1 Pseudomonadota bacterium | reverse complement strand
TGGTATATGAATTGCTTTCAATAAAGATTGCAGATCGCATTTTTTTATTTTACTCATGATTTTGTAAGGAGGATTATTTTGGATATTATTGATCAAGGAATAGGGACATTGTTCACGGATCCGGATCCGGACAAGGCCAGGGAGTTTTTCCGGACAAAAAATCGTAAGATGGAAAATAAGGTTATGGATCTTAAAGATGCCATAGCAAAATATGTTCATGACGGCGACTATCTGGCAATAGGAGGATTCGGGGCCAACAGAACCCCTATTGCAGCATGTCACGAAATTGTCCGGCAGAAAAGAAAAAACATGGGATTTGCAGGGCATACGGCAACCCATGACATGGAAGTTCTGAGTGCCGGAGAGGTTTACAACCGGCTTGATGTGGCTTATGTCGTGGGGCTTGAGGCACGAGGGCTTTCCCCCTGTTCCCGAAGCTATCTTCAATCCGGCAGGGTCAAGGTTACAGAATGGACCAACTACAGCCTTGCTGCAAGATTAAAGGCTGCGGCAATGGGTGTGCCCTATATTCCCACAAGGAATATGATGGGAACGGATACATTTAAATATAGTGCCGCAAAAATAACAAAGTGCCCATACACCGGGAAAAAGCTTGTGCTCATGCCAGCCCTTTATCCCGATGTCTCGGTCATACACGTTCATGAGGCAGATGTCTTTGGGAACGCAAGATTTAAGGGGATAGCCGTAGCCGACCTGGAGCTGGCCAACGCCAGCAGGCGATTAATCATTACAACCGAGAAGTTGATCCGCAACGATGAGATCACAAGAGATCCGTCTTTAACCCGCATTCCGTATATTCTTGTTGATGCCGTATGCGAAGTTCCGTTTGGGGCATATCCCGGAACCATGGCGTATGAGTATTTTTCAGACGAGGACCACCTGAGGGAATGGATGGCTGTTGAAAAGGATCCTGAGAAATTCAAGGCGTTTTTAAACCGCAACATATTTGAGTGCAAGGACCACGATGATTACATCGATAGAAACGGTGGGCCCAGAAAAATGCGTGAACTCAGAGCTAAAGAATTGCTTTTACATAAGGAGGCGTAATCGTGGCAGAATACACTGAAATAGAAATGATGATATGCGTTGCAGCCAGAGAGCTCGAAAACGGCGCCACAGTTGGTGTCGGAACCGGGGCCCCATGCGCGGCGACAATGCTTGCACAAAAAACAAGCGCGCCTGATCTGGTAATTATTTTTGAGGCAGGAGGAATACGTCCGAAGCTTCCTGAAATGCCCATATCCGTCGGTGACTCCCGGACGTTTTATAAAGCAGCCATGGCCGGCAGCATGGGGGATACAATGGAGGCCTGCTCAAGAGGTTTTGTTGATTATACTTTTTTAGGTGGTGCCCAGATCGACATGTATGGCAACCTGAATTCGACCATCATCGGCCCTGATCATCAAAAACCCAAAGTCCGGCTTCCAGGCAGCGGCGGCGCCAATGATTTTGCATCATTTTGCTGGCGGATGATGGTAATGACACCCCAGGATAAACGTAGATTTGTGGAAAAACTCGACTTTAGAACCACTCCGGGGTGGCTTGAGGGTGGCAATTCCAGAGAGGAGTCAGGGCTGCCGCTTGGCAGCGGACCTTACAAAATTATTACCAATATGGCGGTTATGGATTTTGAACCAAAAACCAAACGAATGCGGGTTGCTTCCATCAATCCGGGATATTCTATAAAAGATGTTCAGGAAAACTGCGGGTTTGAACTGCTTACTGCATCCAATATGGTGGAGACATTGCCCCCGCAGAAATATGAACTTACCATATTAAGGGAAGAGGTTGATCCATATCGCTATGTGATCGGCAGGTAGCAAGGTGGCCCATCCATGGTAGAGAATTTAAATGGTAATTCGCAGCAGTTCTGGCTGGAAGCTCCCGGTGGAGACAAGCAGGTCAGCGCTGAAATGGCCATATCCAGAATCGAAAACGGAAGCCGGATATTCATCGGCACAGGATGTGGCGAACCCCAGCATCTTATCAAGTCCATGGTGAATGATCGCAGCAAGAAAAACATGATTATTTATCAGATGCTGCCCATCACCCTGGCCGATTATATGGACGACGAGTCGTTCCTGAAACGGTTTGCCCTGAAGCTTTTTTTTATTAGCCGGCGGCTTCGCAAAGCTGCTTTTGAAGGTAAACTCGACTATATTCCAGCATATCTGTCGCAAATACCGGGTTTGTTTGCCAGCCATAGGATCGGGCTGGATGTGGCCCTGGTTCAGGTAAGTGTGCCGGATCGTTTCGGATACTGCAGCCTTGGAGTTTCAGTAGATATCACCAGTTCCGGCATTGAGAATGCCAAATTGGTCATTGCCCAGGTAAACCCTCGAATGCCACGAACCCTGGGGGACAGTTTTGTACATGTTGACAAGATCCACTACCTGGTTTTCCATGAAGAACCACTGGTTGAAAGTCTGATAGACATACTGGATAATGATATCTCCAAAAGGATCGGTCATTATGTTTCCCAGCTGATCGGAGATGGCGCTACCATCCAGATTGGTTTTGGACAGCTGCCGTATACGATTCTGAAATATCTGGAAGACAAGAAAGACCTGGGGGTCCACACACAGCTGATCACGGACGGGTTCTTGCCGCTTTTTGAAAAAGGCGTTATCACCAATCGTAAAAAGAGATTACTGCCCGGGCGCGTGGTAGCCTCCATGTGCATGGGTACTAAGAAGCTTTACGACCACATTAACAACAACCCCACCTTTTATTTCAGATCATCCGAATTTGTAAATGATCCAACGGTAATTGCGCGGAACGACAACATGGTTTCCATCAGCTCGGCTTTGGAAGTGGATTTGACGGGGCAGGTAAATACGGATTCGATTGGTTACCTTTTTTACAGCGGTATTGGTAATCAGGTCGATTTCCTGCGGGGAACCGCCATGTCAAAGAATGGTTTTTCCATCATCGCTCTTCCTTCTACTGCTCAGGATGGTCAGATTTCACGCATTGTTGCTTCTTTAAGTGAAGGAGCCGGAGTTGCCACTACCCGCGGAGATATCAACTTTATTGTTACAGAATATGGTGTTGCCGAACTACAGGGAAAGAGCATCTATCAGCGGGTGATTGAACTTGCCCAGATCGCTCATCCCAAATTCAGGGAAGACTTGATCAAGGTCGCTAAAAAACATCACTATATTTTTATAGGCCAGCTTCCCCCGGCCAAAGCGGATTTACTGTTTCTTGAAAACTACAAAAGCAGCCTGATGCTTCCCAATGGTAAAACCATCACTTTTCGTCCGATACTTCCTTCAGATGAATTGGCATCACGTAATTTTATCTACTCCCTGAAGAAAGAAACATTGTATCAAAGATTCTTCAGCGAATTCATTTCCCATGAAATGGTTAATAAGCAATGGGCCAGTATAGATTATCATAACAATATGGCGATTATTGGTCTGGTGCAGAGAGGCGGGCATAAGGAAATCATGGCTATTGGGTCATATGCCAAAATGAACGAGAACACAGTTGAAGTTGGTTTTGTTGTAAGAGAGGATTTCCAGGGGCTTGGTATCTGCAGTTATCTGTTAAGGGTGCTTGAAAAAATTGCCAGGGAAAATGAATTTTTAAAATTTTCGGCAACAATGCTTCGCAGTAATAAGAATATGCAGAATGTATTTCTAAAAAGATTCCCTGATGCCCGGCTCAAATATGATGATTCTGAAGTGTATATGACAATGAATCTTGCAGAAGCGGCTGATTAGTGTTAAGGATAGTTACATGATGGAATCAAAAATAGAAAAAAATATACAGTCGATCCTTACGCCGTTAGATATTGAAATTAATGGGAGCAGGCCTTGGGATATCCAGATACACAATACCGGGTTTTATGAAAGGGTCTTATCAGGAGGCTCTCTTGCTCTGGGGGAAAGCTACATGGATGGCTGGTGGGATTGTGAAGCCCTTGATCAATTCTTTAAAAAAATCTTAGATGCCCGAGTAGACAAAAAAATAAGAACAAATTCAATACTATTTTTATGGGTTCTGCTCAAGGCAAAGATTATAAATGCCCAAACCAGATCAAGGGCATTTATAATTGGTAAACGACATTATGACATCGGCAATCACCTTTTTTCCATGATGCTGGACAAAGGAATGAACTATGCTTGTGCTTTTTGGAAAAATGCGAAAACACTGGATGAGGCCCAGGAAGCAAAGTTGGACTTGGTTTGTCGAAAAATAGGATTAAAGCCGGGTATGAAGGTTTTGGATATTGGGTGTGGCTGGGGAAGTTTTGCAAAATATGCCGCTGAAAAATATGGGGCAAAGGTATACGGTATAACTGTTTCCCAGGAGCAGGTGGAATTTGCAAATAAATTTTGCCAGGGACTTGATGTGAAAGTAGAATTAAAGGATTATCGTGCGTTAAAAGGACAATTTGATCGTATTGTCTCCATAGGCATGTTCGAACATGTAGGCAGTAAAAATTATAGAACTTTTTTAAAAGTTGTCCACCAATGTCTAAAATCAGATGGTCTTTTTCTGTTGCATGCGATAGCAGGAAACTCTTCTGTGGATTCAACAGATCCGTGGATTAATAAGTATATTTTTCCCAATTCAATGTTACCATCGGCCAAACAAATCACCTCGGCCTTTGAAGGGTTATTTGTACTCGAGGATTGGCATAGCTTTGGACAATATTATGATCGCACCTTGATGGCCTGGCACAATAATTTTACAAAAAATTGGACCAGACTTAAAGAGGCCTATGATGAAAGGTTTTACCGTATGTGGACCTATTATCTTCTTTTATGTGCAGGTAGTTTCAGGTCAAGAAGGAATCAATTGTGGCAGATTGTATTTTCGAAAAAAGGGATAAAAGGAAATTGCGCATATAGGGAGCAATTCTCCGTCTGATCGCAGAATTCGGAATCGGGTGATCATTCAGGTTTAAGCCCGATATCGTATTCTTTCATTTTTTTATACAGCAGTGTCCTGTGGATTCCAAGTAGTTTTGACGCTTTTGCCTTGTTGTAATTTGTCCTGGCAAGGGCCTGGTAAATGGCTTTTATCTGGGCCTGGTTCTGGACATTTTTAAGTGTGGGTTTTTTCTTTTTTCCTGGAGGCTGTGTATTGGAATCCAGATTAAAAGGCAGATCTCCCTTGTAAATGGTGTTGTTGTCCGATGAATACATGGCACGTTCAAGAACATTGGACAATTCACGGGCATTGCCGGGCCAGGCATAGTTTTTTAATTCTTTTTCCGCATTTTTTTCTATATCCATTTGTGGTCGATTGGCTGCCAGCGTCATTTTTTTCAAAAGATGAATGGCAAGGGGTATGATATCCTTTTGCCGCATTCTTAAAGGTGGGATATATATGGGTATGACATTCAGGCGATAAAAAAGGTCTTTTCTGAATTTTTGTTTTTCTATCAAATTTTCAAGATTTTGATTTGTGGCACAAATCACCCTGAAATCAGATCTGATGATTTTGGTGTCGCCGAGTCTTTCAAATTCCTTTTCTTCAAGTACCCGAAGCAGCTTGGGTTGCATTTCAATAGGCAGATCGCCGATTTCATCAAGGAAAATGGTGCCATTGTTGGCAAGCTCAAATTTTCCAGGTTTCCCCTTGGTTTTCGCCCCTGTAAAAGCGCCTTCAACATACCCGAACAATTCTGACTCTAAAAGATCCTTTGGTATTGCCGCACAATTAATCCGAACAAAGGGATGGAACTTTCTCGGGCTTGCATTGTGAATTGCCTGGGAGAAAAGCTCCTTGCCTGTCCCGCTCTCTCCTGTAACCAGAACGGTTGAATCATTTAATGCAGCTTTTCGGGCTTCGTTTTTCAGGTATTTTATTTCACTGCTTTCTCCGATGATACAATTAAATGTATATTTTGTTGACCGAAGGTCAAAGAGTTCCTTTTCAAACAGCTGGACTTTTGATTCAAGCATGGACAGTTTTGTCGCAAGTTGTTTTACTTCTTCAATATTCTGGAACATGACCTGACCATAGACGGCAATCACTTTGCCGTCTTTTTTAATGGGAATCCTTTGAACAACCATATCATGCCCGTTTATTCGGTGTGATTTATTGATTTCCGCTTTTCCAGTCCTGGCAACGATATGCATTCTGCTGTTTTCAATCACTTCCGTACAATGCCTGCCGATCTGGGCATCTGGGTCAAGATTTAAAAAACGGCCATAGGGTTTATTAAAATGGGTGATATAACCGTCTGCATCTGTGATGGCGCTTCCAGCATTGATATTATCAAACATCAATTGATAAAGTTCAATTTTTTTTTGTAATTCCTGAATGGAACTCTCAGTTTTAATCATATTGATTTCCTTTTATGAGCTATCTCTTCAAATCTATGATGTCGTCTTAAAAAGGCTACATGTATAAATATTGCTACATGTTTTTTTGACTATAAACCTTTAAAAAATAAAAGTCGACAAAAATATAAAAAGTTTTAATACCAATGAGCTGTGCCTGACACAAGCCGGAAAGCCTTTCTAATGATTTGAAATGTCAAGCGGTTATAGATCTATCATTGTGGCCTGGCCTGAAACTTGCTCTAAAGGTAAAAAGTATTTAAAAAAGGCAAAAATGGACAGGCGATTTAGGAAATTTAAATTTTTCTTATGATATATTTGAAAGGAAGAACATGCTAATTAAAGAACCTGAAATCTATTCTGAAGAAACATTAATTATTAAAGATAAAAATTTTACCACAGAAAATGTCTGTATTGTTACGGGTGCAGGAACAGGAATAGGCAGGGCCACTGCAATTGCTGCGGCTAAAAACCAGCTCATGGTCATTGGGCTTGATATTAATGAAGAGGAAGGAAGAATCACCCAGAAAACCGCCAGAGATTATGGTGGGCAGATGGTTTTTATAAAAACGGATCTGTGTAATGATGATGCGATTCAAAATGCGGTTAAAGAAGCTTCAAAGCTTGGACAGATTAAATACCTGGCCAATATTGCCGGAATTCAACATGTGAACTCCATTGAAGATTTTCCAATGGAAAAATATGATCTCATGCATAGATTGATGCTCAGAGCACCATTATTATTATCAAAGCTTGTCATTCCATATATGAAAAAAAGTTTTGACCAGAAAGGGGTTATTGCCAATATGTCCTCGATCCACGGGCATATCTGCACCATGAACAAGCCTGCTTACAATATTACCAAGTTTGGACTCAGGGCATTGAGCCAGTCGATTTCCGCCGAAGGAAAAGGAAAAATCAGATCGTTCACCGTCAGCACGGGGTTTGTAAAAACACCCCTGGCAGACAAGCAGATAGATGCCCAGGCAGAGCAAAGAGGCATAAGCAAAGAAGACGTAATTAAAAACGTTATGATGGGAACATCCCGTGTCAAGGAAATGATGACTCCCATAGAGGTGGCAAATTTGATCATTTTTGGTTTTTCACAACATGCCAACTATCTTGTCGGCGGAGACCTGTTGTTTGATGGTGGCTGTGTGCTCACCTATTGAAAAAACTTTTACAAAACATCAGGGAGGCTTTTTATTGAATATTGATTTTTTTAATGACAAAAACCCACAACCTGTATCGCTTGGTACGGTTAAAATTAATAAAAAAGGAGAGTAAAATGGAAAAAAGATCTATTACAATGTTATCGTTATTTATTTTTATTGCTGTGTTATTTTCATCAAATCCGCTGTTGGCAGAGGAGAAGCCTGTTTTGCTAAAGGTTCCCACAACATTTGCTGCTGCTTTGCCGGGCCTTGGCACAACAACGACCTGGATAGCAGAAAGAATTGATATTGCCAGCAAAGGAAGTCTGAAAATGAAAATTTTTGAACCAGGAACATTGGTGGCACCCTTTGAAATACTTGATGCAGTATCAACAGGAAAAGTCAATGCAGGGTACGGTATTTCAGGGTATTGGGAAGGCAAAATGCCTGGGTCTTCCATTTTTTCAACTATTCCGTTCGGACCTGAAGCTGGCGAATTTTTAGCATGGATGTATTATGGGAACGGCCTGAAATTATACCAGAAGATGTATGATGATGCAGGTTTTAATGTTCATGTCATTCCTTGTGGAATTATTGCGCCTGAATCCGGCGGGTGGTTTAAAAAAGAGATTAATACTGTTGATGACCTGAAAGGGCTTAAAATCAGATATTATGGCCTGGGCGGCAAGGTCCTTCAGAAACTTGGCGCATCTGTAAGTCTGATACCCGGCGGTGAAATTTTTGCAGCCCTTGAAAAGAATGCCATTGATGCAACAGAATTTTCCATGCCTGCAATTGATACAAGGCTTGGGTTCTATAAAATCGTAAAAATGAACTATTTTCCCGGCTGGCATCAGCAGGCCACCCTGTTCGAACTCCTTATCAACAAAGACACCTGGAACAGTATGAGCCCAAGCCAGCAAATGCTTCTGGAAATCATTTGCAAGGCTGCAACAGCTGATGCTTTTGCCTTTACAGAAGCAATCCAGGCAAAAGCCATGGTTGAGAATGTTGAAAAACACGGGGTTCAGAACAAGTATTACTCAAAAGAAATTTTGGCAGCATTTGAAAAGGCTTGGTATGAAGTTGCTGCTGAATTATCCTCAACCAGTCCGTTTTTTAAAGAAACATGGGAAGACTTAAGTGCCTTCAGAAAAGAGTATGCAATGTGGACTAACTATGCATTTCTGCCCAGGGGACTTGATAAATAGCTTCTGACGGATTACATGTACAAACATTGAACCATAGTGCAGACAAATTAATTTTGTCTGTACTATTTTAATGAATTTTTGATAATCCAATTTTTAAAGGTATTTTTATGGTACAGAAAGTCCAGGGGTTGTCAGACAGATTATGTGATGCAGCAGAGAATTTTATCAAACACATTGGCCATATTGTCATGTGGGGCAATGGGATACTGATTTTAGTCATTATTCTTCAGGTCGTATTACGATATGGGTTTGGCAAAGGATTGGTGATTTTAGAGGAACTGCAATGGCATCTTTATGGTCTTGGAATTATGATAGGTGCTTCCTATGCTTTGGTGACGGATTCTCACATCAGGGTGGATATCATCCAGGCAGGCATGACTCAGAAATGGAAAAACAGATGGGAGTTGTTTGGAATTATTTTCCTTTTGTTGCCATTTGCTTTTGTCATATTTGATAAAAGCCTGGATTTTTTTTATGAATCCTATCGGGTTAATGAAAGTTCTGATGCACCTTTAGGGCTTCCGTTCAGATGGATAATAAAATGCGTTATCCCGGTTAGTTTCGCCTTGTTGATTCTGGCTGCGATTTCACGGGCAATTCGAATTCTCAACTCCATGCGAAAAGGAAGATCAGATGGAAACAGGTGATTATTTTGTCATAGCTATGTTTTTAACGTTTGTGGGTTTCCTGTTTACAGGATTTCCAGTCGCATGGGTCCTGGGTGGTGTCGCAGTTCTTTTCACCCTTATTGCCACCATATCTGACACATGGTTCGGGACAATGACAGGTCTTGACTACCTCACTCTTGGGATGTCCGTGAACCGGATTTTCAAATACATGGACAACTGGGTTCTGGTGGCCCTGCCTATGTTTATTTTTATGGGCCTGATGCTTGATAAATCCGGTATTGCCGAAAAAATGATGGAATCAATGCAGGAGCTTTTCGGGAAAATCAATGGCGGACTTGCCGTGACAGTAACCGTTATAGGGATTGTCCTTGCCGCATCCACGGGTATTATCGGGGCTTCTGTAGTGTTACTCGGTCTATTATCCCTTCCTGCCATGATAAACCAGGGATATTCAAAAACCTTGGCCCTTGGCACGATTGCCAGTGCCGGAACACTGGGTATCCTTATCCCGCCGAGCATCATGCTGGTCATCATGGCGGATCAGCTGGGGCTTTCAGTAGGGGACCTTTTTATGGGTGCTGTGATTCCCGGGTTACTGCTGGGGGTTTTATATATCCTGTATATTCTAATTTTCAGTTTTATAAAACCGTCTGCAGCACCAATTAGCAAGGACAGGCGGCCAATTGAATGGCGAATGATAGTTGATGTTTTTAAGACCATCCTGCCCCCGGTGATCCTTATCATAGCCGTCCTGGGCTCTATTTTTGCCGGCATTACAACGCCTACGGAAGCAAGCGGTGTTGGAGCACTTGGTGCCACAATACTTGCCTGGTATAATAAAAGACTAAAATTTTCTGTTGTCGTTGATGTAATGAAAGGCTGTTTCAATACCACAGCCTATATATTTGCAATTTTCCTTGGGGCAACAACATTTGCCCTGGTTTTAAGATGCCTTGGCGGGGATGAATTTATTGAAAGAATCCTGACGGGGATACCCTTTGGGCCTCACGGAATTTTAATAATTATCCTGGGTTGTGTCTTCCTGCTTGGATTTTTCCTGGACTGGATTGAAATCACGCTGATAATCCTGCCCCTGGTTGCTCCGATCATTTCAACCCTGGGATTCAGTATCAACGGGTTTGGTGTGGTATCGAATCCAGAACTTCTCTGGTTTGTGATCCTGGTGGCAGTTACCCTGCAGACATCGTTTTTAACACCGCCCGTAGGATTTGCACTCTTTTATCTAAAAGGTGTCTGCCCCCCTGAAGTTCAATTGATTGATATCTATAAGGGTGTGGTACCTTTTATTATTTTGCAGCTTATAGGCCTTTTTCTTGTCATAATCTGGCCGGAACTTGTGACATGGCTGCCAGCCTTTGTTTATAGGTAGTGCCCGAACGAAAACCGCCAATTTTCCCGATTATAGCGTTGGGCTCAACCAATCAGGCCAGAAATTTCAATAGGGGCGCATTGTGTTCAGGGATGTGGAGGCCGGGTGCGTGGCCACAGTCATTGATGGTGATGACCACCATATTGGGCTGGGACAATTTCATTTGGTTCACAATATCCAGGTTCAGCACATCCGATAAAAGGCCGTGGAAGAGCAGAATGGGACATGTCACCTGGCTGAAGGGTTCCCAGAGGTCCGTTATTGGCACTGTTTCATCGGATTTCTGAATAATGTCAGGATCAAAGTGAACCGTGAACTGCCCCCTATCGTTGCGGCGAAGGGAAGTCTCAGTCATTCTGATCCATTGGTCAGGGGATCTTTGCCCCCATACCCCGTACAATTGCTTTAAATAATCCTGGTACTCAAAAAAGGTATCAAACCCGGGCTGTTCCCCGGAAACATAATCAATGATCCTTGCCAGGGCATCCGCCGGTATCTCAGGACCGATATCATTGATAACCAGACGCTGTATCCTGTCCTTATAGGGACCGCTGGCCAGAAGGATGCCGATGATGCCCCCCATGGAGGTACCGACCCAGTCCATTTGCTTTACATTGAAATGGCGGCAGATGCCCATGGCAATGGCCAGATAATTGGGATAATTATATTCTGTTGCCGGGTCCTTGGCCCATTGGGACAGGCCACGACCTAAGGTATCCGGACAAAGGATACGGTAATCGGGGGCAAGTTCTTTTGCAAGAATTTCAAAATCAAACCCATTCCTTGCCAGGCCGTGCCAGCAGATAGCTGTTTTTTCTCCATCTGGGTTGTAAACCCGTACATGGATGCTCCGGTCATTGACACTGACAAATTCCGATCTGATTTTCATTTAAGGATTCCTTATAAATTGTGGAGTTGGCGTTTCCGGTCCAGGATGACACGCAGGGTGCCGATCACTCCCTTGGGAAAGAAAATGACCACCAGGACAAATAGAATACCAAAATAAAGCTGCCACCGATCTGCCATATTCGCCAGGATGACGCTGTCAGATGCCAGTCCGGCAAGGGATTTCAAGAGACCCGGCAGCCAGTTTTCCGTGACAATGAAAAAGCCTGCTCCGATAAGGCTGCCATATAAGGTTCCCATGCCGCCGATAAGGACCATGAGCAGAATATTCACCATAATGGCCGTATGAAATACGGAATCCGGGTTTACATAACAGAGCCACATGGCAAATAAAATTCCGGACAAAGAAGCAATACAGGCGGAAAAGACAATGGAACAGGTTTGGTATCTGAAGGTCTTATACCCCAGAGCAATGGTCCGCTGTTCATTTTCCCGGATGGCTTTTAATACCCGGCCCAAAGGGGATCGGATAAACCGCAGCATTCCTGCAAATAAAAAAATGGCCAGGACCAGAATCAGATAATAGACCATGAGTCGCCCATTGACCTGGGTGTTGAACAGGGTTCCCAATGTCTGGTCAAAATTGAATATCCCGGGCAGGGTAAAGGAAATTCCATCCGCCCCGCCCGTAAGATCGCTCCATTGTACCCCCAGAATATGGGCAAATTCAGCCAGGGCCAGGGTGAGCATGGCAAAGAAAATAGCCTTGACCCGCAGGGAGAAAAAGGAAATCATAAGGGAGATCACCACGCTGATCACAATACTTGCGCCTGCAGCAAGGAAAATGTGATACCAGGATGGTGTGTCTGAATGATAGAGGATCAGGGCAATGCTGTAGGCGCCAATGCCGAAAAACATGCCATGGGCAAAGGAGAGTATTCCCGTATATCCCAAAAGGAGATCAAAAGAGGCCACGGCAATGGTAAAAATCATTATTTTTGCCAGGACATCCATGACCCTGAAGGAGGGAATGATCCATGGTATGATGAAAAAAATAAAAATCACCCCTGCCATGGCCAGCCATTGGATAGTTTTTTTTCCAGATGTTTCCAGGTTTGTGAGCTCTTTGATATCCATATCCTAATCCTTGCCGAACAGCCCTTTGGGGCGAATTAAAAGAATGATTGCCATGATCATGAAATTGACACCCAGGGCCATTTTGGGCCAAAGAAAAGCCACATAATTGAACGAAAGCCCAACGATAACAGCCCCGACAAAGCTGCCCGTTACAGATCCCAAACCACCAATAATCACAACGATGAGGGCAAATATAAGGAACTGGTTTCCCATTCCAGGATCTATTGCCTGGTTGAAAATGGCCATCATGGTGCCGCCGATGGCTGCAAGGGCGGCCCCTGCTGCAAAAACCAGGGTAAAAATCCAAGAGATATTATATCCCGTTGCCTTTACAATTTCCTGGTTCTCAACCCCTGCCCGGACGATAATCCCCAGTTTTGTTTTTTTTAATATATATTGAAGGATCGCAAAGATCGTAATTCCCAGGAAAATGGCCACCACCCTGAAATACTCAATAAAAACCCCAAAAATAATGAAAGCGTCCTGAAATCCCATGGGCACGGGAACCACCTCGTCATTGACCCCCCAGATCATCTTGAGAATTTCCACGATGACAAAAGAAACCCCTACCGTGACCAGCAACTGCATCAAATGGTTGCCATATACCCGTTTAATCACGATTTTTTCGGTGAGTATGCCCAGGCCTCCACCGGCAAGACCTGCCGCTCCCAGGGCCAGAGCCAGGTAAAACAGGCTCTGGGCCAGGCTGGCCGTATCAATCCATCCGGCATTATTCAGCAGGTTCAAAACCGTGAATCCGGCATAGGCACCAAAGGCAAAAAAAGCGGCATGGGCCAGGTTCAGAACATCCATGAGCCCGAAAATCAGGGTCAGTCCCGAGGCGATGAGAAAAATGAGCATGCCAAGGGAAATCCCTGCAACGGTCAAGGTCAGGTAAGTGGTCAGATCCATTGGAATAAGGGGCAGCAAAAACAGTCCTATACCGATAATCCATCCGGCATACTGCTGGAAAGGTCGATTTCTGGTTTGAAATTTCAGCGTTTCTGTTGTCATTATATCCCCAAATATTTTTTCATCATGATTTTATCCCGGGC
>JAHJDU010000021.1 GCA_018812385.1 Pseudomonadota bacterium | reverse complement strand
TCAAATCCGGGATCGATATTTATTTGAGCGGCAAAAAAGACAGGTTTCAAAGAACAATAGATGAAATTACCCAGATGTAACATAAGGGGGATGCGCTTCGACGGGGCATTGAAGAAAAATTGTATCGTAAAACCTTGATCCCCGAATCCAGGGGAGATGTGCTTGATCTCCTTGAAAGACTGGATGCGCTCATAGACCGTTTTAAAGGAACCCTATACCGTTTTGATATTGAATGCATAGAAATTGATCCCAAGTTCCACGATGACTTTAAAGAGCTTGTTATAAATGTAGTAAATGCATCGGAAGCCCTTGCACAATAATCAAGGTGTTTTTTTAAGGACATCTCTTGTGTTGCAAATTACATGCATAAGGTCTCTTTCTGGGAAACTGAATGTGATAAGATCTCTACAATGCTTCAAAAAAGAATATTCAGGGATACTGAATTGCGGCTGAGTCAGAAGATGCAGTTGCGGGATTTGGTCAGGCATGTGGACAAAATTGCCGACAGGGCCGAAGATGTAGCAGATGATCTGAGTATTTTTGTCATAAAGCGTTCTCTTTAGGAGATTAAAATGTTTGCATTTTTTTTGTCCAGCGGGCTTTTTCTCGGCTGGTCTCTGGGTGCCAATGACGCATCTAATGTGTTTGGCACTGCTGTCGGCGCCAAGATGATAAGATTTCGGACCGCTGCTATTTATTGCAGCATATTTATTATTCTGGGTGCTGTTATCAGTGGAGCCGGGGCTTCCCATACCCTGGGGAAATTAGGATCTATAAATGCACTGGGAGGCGCATTTGTCGTGGCATTTGCAGCAGCCTTAAGTGTCTATCTCATGACCCTGGCCCGGTTTCCTGTATCAACCTCCCAGGCCATTGTGGGTGCCATCATCGGATGGAATTTTTTTTCAGGTGCGTTAACGGATGTTGATTCTCTGACAAAAATTGTTTCAACCTGGATATTATGCCCTGTTTTATCGGCACTCTTTGCCATATTCTTTTATAAGTTAATTGTTTTTATCATTCAATCTTTTAAAATTCATATGTTCACGCTGGATAGATATACACGCAACGGGTTGCTCCTTGCGGGGATTTTTGGTTCTTATTCTCTTGGAGCAAATAATATTGCAAATGTCATGGGTGTGTTTATTCCGGTCTCTCCATTTTCCGATATTTCTGTTTTCGGCTTGTTTAACCTTTCGGCTGCCCAACAATTATTTTGTTTCGGTGGGGCTGCCATTGCTGTCGGCGTACTCACCTATTCAAAACGGGTCATGGCGACTGTGGGTTCGGGAATAATGGATCTTTCTCCAGTGGCAGCCCTTGTGGCAGTGTGGTCACATTCTATTGTCCTGTTTCTTTTTTCTTCCCAGGGTCTGGAGGCATTCCTGCGATCCCACGGGCTGCCTTCCATTCCCCTGGTCCCGGTTTCAAGCTCCCAGGCCATTTTGTGTGGGTGCCGTCATTGGAATGGGCTTATTAAAGGGCGGTAAGAGCATTAATTGGCGTGTTGTCGGTGGTATCTCAAGCGGCTGGATCATCACTCCGGTGATTGCTGCGCTGATAAGTTTTGTCAGCCTTTTTTTTATGCAGAATGTATTTACCCAGGAAACCTACAGGCCGGTCTCCTACCAGATGACCAAAGAGGTGGCGCTCAGAATAGATAAAGCCGGTTTTTCAAGCAAAGCGCTTGAAGCGCTAATGGATAAAAAATTTGAATCAGCGATGAAAATGAAAAAAGCATTGTCTGCCCGGATTTCCTTGACACCCAAAATTCTGGATATTGTTTTATCTGCTTCAAGGGTTAATGAAATGGAAATTACAATGGACAAAATAAATTCCATGGATTCCGATTGGATCTCAGAAGAACAGAAAAAGGCGATTGAAAAGCTAATAGGCCAGAAGTTTATGCATCAATGGCAATTTGCCGAAGCTCTTGGGAGCAGTTCATTTTCCTGGCAATTTCGTCAGGGGGATAAAAAGTTCAATGAAAATTTAAGCCGTAAGTTTTTATATGTTTATGGTCTTTTTGAAAAATGACCTGGTTCAATTGATATTCTGAATTTTTTAAAATGAAGATTACCTAAGGGAATTGTGATATTCAAGTGCCCAATCCTCCACCTTGTCTATCAATTGATTGAGTACCGCAGAGAAATATTTGTCCTTATGATGTACAATATAATACTTGTGCGTAATGGGTGGCCCGGGGAATGGCAGCACTGCCAGTTTTTCAAGGTCAAATATTTTTTTTGCAATTTGGAAGAGGTTGCACCGGCCAGGGTCAACTCCATATTTTTGCCCAGGTTATGAACAAGGGGCATTTCATAATATTCCTGAAGCCGCTGGATACCTTTTGAAACAGCCGGCTGTGTTATATTTAATTCCTCGGCCGCATGACTCAGGTTTTTGTGCTTAACTGCAAGATAAAAAAGTTTAAGCTGGTTGAGGTTCATGGGCTTACATCTTAAATCAAATGCAAAATTAGTCAAGTAGCAACGATGGCCTTTCTCCTATCCTTTGAATTCGTACCAATGTGCTGTAGTGTTGCTCCGATTCTAATATTTTTTGGATTTTATGTGATTATCAAAAAGGGTATGATGATTCAAGGAGCAGGCTATAAAGAATTTGCTATTTGCGCAAAAAAAAATAATACACCTTCTTGACATATTTGAAGATAAAGACATAAGATAACATTGGGTGAACGGTATAGCTTGGAGATCAAATATCGGTTCCAGGTCTTTTTCCGAAGCGTCAGATCTTGCAATATGCAGTAATGCGGTTTTCCGCAGCGCTCTGACCTGTTTAAGCATGCCGTTCACCTGTTTTGTATGCAGGTTATAAAACCATTTAAAGAAATATTCCTGATAATCCGCACCGGACATTACATAGAATTGTTTTAGCAAGTGATCCCTGTTTGTGAAGGATATTTGGTTTTCCTATGATCAAGGTTCTTCTGATAATGCCGAGGGTTCTTTTGTCCTGCATTTTGCTTACCATATTTCCGGTAAACCTTTCCGTTGACAGGGGACAGTCTATTAAATGCGTGATCTTCCATCCGCAGTTTTCAAGCAGTTTCGCATATTCTAAAAGCAGGATGGCGTTTTCAGGGTCTTCATCAAAAGCCGGGATACCCTGGAAGTCTCTGAAGTCTGCATTAAGAAATGCAATACGGGTTGATGGTTTTGAATGTTCTTTCATGAGGCTGAAAAGATCTTTAAAGAATTTTAAATATTGGGACCGGGAAAAATCTGAAATACTGCCTTTAATGTAATGTTCTGCCATTTTTTTAAAATAAGGGGGATCAAAAAAGATCAGGTCCGGCCATGTTCTACAGATTCTTTTTAAACGTTTGAGGGAATGTCGGTTAATAAAATCAAATCATTCATCAGAAAAGACTGCCATTTCAGTGGTTTAGGTAGGTTGTGTGACACCCTGTTTATCTTGCTTCCCATTTTCCTGTGTACTAACCCGATTCCTTTTAAACTTATCTTGTTCAGTTTTATTATGTTTCATACTCCCGCTACTTTTGCATAAAACCATGTTTCTTGAACATCCAAGAATATTTTATTTGTCTAAAATTTTTCTAATGGTCTGGGCTGTTTCCTGCATGTTGATTGGTTTCATGACATAGGCTGCCAATCCCAATTCTTTTGCCTTTTCTTCATCAATAAGGGAACTATAGCCAGTGCAGATGATGATGGGAATATCGGGGAGAATGTCCATCAGTTTTTCAGATAAGTCAACGCCCGTCATCTGGGGCATGGTCATGTCTGTTATGACCAGATCAAAATGATCGGGATTTAAGGCAAATCGTTCCAAAGCATCTTGCGGCGTGATGGCGGTTTCGACTTTGTATCCTAAGCGCGCAAACATTCTTTGCACCATATTTACAATGGATATTTCATCATCCACAAATAATATGGTTTCACTTCCCCTGGGAATTTCCTGGATTGTCTGGGTTTCAACGGCGGCTTTTTCTTGTGCCAGCGGAAAAAGTATGCTGAAGTTAGTGCCTTTACCAGGCCTGCTGTCAACGGTAATTGTTCCGCTATGGCTCTTGACAATGCCGAGTACCACGGCAAATCCCATACCAGAACCTTTGCCCACTTCCTTGGTTGTAAAATAGGGATCAAAAATTCGGTCAATGATTTTTGGGTCTATTCCAGGACCGGTATCGCCCACCATTATCTTGATATGCCTGCCGCTTTTCAAGTCAGGATATGCTTTGGCTGAATGATCGTCCAAAATCACCTTTTCAACTATTATGGCAAGCTTTCCGCTGCTTTGTTCCATGGCCTGGGAAGCGTTGATGCACAAATTCATCATGATCTGGTTGATCTGGGTCTGGTCTGCAAGAATAGTTTCATTGGTGACAGAAATATTCTGCTCAATATCTATGGTGGTGGGAATCGTTGAACGTAAAAACTTGAGAGCATCTTTAATGACGATGGCAATTTCCATGGGTTGCAGTTTCTGGTCCGTTATGCGGGTGAAGCTTAAAAGCTGTCTTACAATATTTGCTGCCCTGAGACTGGCTTTCCTGATCTCTTCAAGGTTGAAATGAGCCGGGTTCCATTCCGGGACATCCTCTAAAGCCAGTTCAGCGTTTCCAAGAATAATACCCATGATATTATTAAAATCATGGGCAATGCCGCCTGTCAGGGTTCCGATGGATTCCATTTTGAGCGCCTGGCGAAGTTGTTCCTCGCTCGCCTTCAGCGTTTCCTCGATTTTTTTACGATCACTGATGTTAATTATCGCGATACGAATCTGGTCAGGATCTCCTGATTCACCCGAAACAAAATCGCATTCAAATTGCACATCAAAAGGTGTTCCATCCTTTTTTGTCATGCGCAGTTCACAGACCTGTCGCGTTTTTGAATCTAAAAGACTTTGCTTATGCCTATAATAAATATCCTGGTCTTCAGCCATAATATGGACAGACAAGGGCTGGTTTATAAGATACTTTCCCTTTGCAGCATATTGGAAAAGGTCAGGTTGGCCTTGAGGATCAATCCTTTTAGATTTAAGGTAAGGTATCCCACTGGTGCAAAGTCATAGAGCTCTTCATAGCTCATCCGGGACTTCATAAGCTCTTGCTGTGAAAGACGCAAATCTTCATTCTGCAGCTCAAGTTCTATCTGGTATGTCTGGAGTTCATGGATAATTTTTAGGGAAAACTGGTAATCCACAGGCCAAATAAATCAGATATGCTTTTTATATCTTTGCTTTGTTCAGGCACATCAACAGGGGAATCGTTGATTGCCATGGGTAAAAATAATTTCTTGAAATGATTGAACATTTTTATATTTCATGTCATGAATAACCATCGTCAATCCAAGTGAGGTGACACATGAGTTTTAAATCTGATAATCAAACGCTTTCATTTTCAGACCTGGAATTATCCCAGATAAAAGTAAAAAACAATACTCTTGAACACTTAAAAAATCTGGATCAAAGCTTACATTGGGAACCCATTGAATCCACCCTGCTGGAAAACTATCCCATTGGAAAAAAGAAAAAAGGACCCCAGGCCTATTCTCCTTTAATGCTGTTCAAATGTATGCTGCTCAGAAACTGGTTTCAAATTAAATCCGATGTCGAGCTGGAAAGCCTGATTAATGACCGGTTCTCATTTAAAAAATTCATCGGTCTTCCAATGGGAGAACCTGCCCCTGACAGTTCAACCTTTTCAAGATTCAGAAAAAGACTTACCCTGGAAAAATATGACATGGTGTTGTCAGATATCTCCGTCCAGTTGTCCCGTCAAAATCTCATTATCAACATGGGTAGTACCACGGACATTCAGATCATCAAATCAAACAGGATATAGCCAGACTCACAGAATTTTTCACCATGAAGGACATGAAGTTTTTTCTTCAAGTCCTTCTTGCTCTTCATGGTAAAAATTTTGGTTACTTTCATATAAACGTTTCTTAAGTTAATGGCATTGGTTGGGCACTAGCTGATATCCGTATTATATAGCCGCAAACTGTTTGTTACCACGGAAATACTGCTGGCTGCCATGGCAAGAGCAGCTAAAATAGGATGAAGCTGCCTTAAAAATTCCGGAAATATCTCAAAGGGCGCTAAAACACCTGCTGCAACAGGAATCAGAATAATATTATACACAAATGCCAGGAATAAGTTCTGTCTGATTGTAGCAATGGTTTTCCGACTGATTTTGATGGCCTTTGGAATACCGGTCAGGTTCCCGCTTGAAAGGATCACATCCCCGGCTTCAATGGCAACATCGGTTCCCGTGCCAATGGCAAAACCAATATCGGCCTGGGCAAGGGCCGGGGCATCATTGATTCCATCCCCCACCATCCCCACCAGCATATTATTTTTCTGAAATGCCTTTACTTTACCGGATTTTTCTTCGGGCCTCACCTCTGCTTCAACATCATCCACGTTCACTTCATTGGCAATGGCGCGGGCTGTCTGTAAATTATCTCCCGTCAGCATGACCACCTTAAGATTTTCAGCATGGAGCTCTTTAATGGCCTGTTTTGAATCAGGTTTCAATACATCAGAGACAGAAATAACCCCCAGCACATCATTGTCCTTTGCCAGGACCATGACTGTTCTGCCCTTATTCTGCAATTCAAGGATCATCTTTCTGATGGCATCGGGCATATCTGAATCCTGTTCAAACCATAGTGGTTTGCCAAACCTGAAAACCTGGCCCTCAAGTTCAGCCTCAACCCCAAAACCGCTTATGGCTTTAAAATTTTTTGGATCATTTAATACCAGGCCTTTTTCCTGGGCAAATGCGACAATGGCTTTGCCAATGGGGTGCTCAGAGCCTTTTTCCAGAGAGGCCGAAAGTATCAGGAGTTCATCAGCAGATAATCCGGAAGTCTTGGCAGGAATCCAGTCTACCACGGTGGGTTTACCCATGGTTATGGTTCCGGTTTTATCCATCACAATAATTTCAAGCTTGGCTGCATTTTCAAGGGCTTCGCTTCTTTTAAACAAAATCCCGTTTTCAGCCCCTTTCCCCGTGCCTGCCATAATGGCGGTCGGGGTTGCAAGCCCCAGGGCACACGGGCATGCAATGACAAGAACAGCCACCATCCTGATCATTGACGGGACAAACTCTCCTGTTATCCCCCACCAGATACCAAAGGTGATCAAAGCAATAATGATAACAGCCGGGACAAATACGGCTGCCACCCTGTCTGCAAGGGCCTGGATCGGTGCCTTGCTTCCCTGGGCTTCCTGTACAAGCCTTATGATCTGGGAAAGAGCTGTATCTTTGCCCACACGGGTGGCTTTGAATCTTAAAAGACCTTCACCATTCACGGTTCCACCGGTCACCATATCATCTTTAACTTTATCAACGGGAATGGGTTCTCCTGTGAGCATGGATTCGTCAATTGCCGAGGCGCCTTCAACAATAATACCATCAACGGGAATCCGTTCTCCTGGTCTGATAACAATGATATCATTGAGCTGAACCAATGATATGGAAATTTCTTTTTCAACACCATTCTCAATGATGGTGGCGGTTTTTGGCTGAAGCCCGATCAATTTTTTTATGGCCCCGCCTGTTTTACCTTTGGTTCTGGCTTCAAGGAGCTTACCTAATTTAATCAATGTGATAATCACAGCAGAGGTCTCAAAATAGACATGCCCGCCAAACCCTGGAAGGACAAGAATGGAAAGCGAATAAAAATAGGCCACAGAAGACCCCAGCGCAATCAAAACATCCATGTTGGTATTTTTATTTTTTAAATTTTATAAGCTCCCACATAATAGTCTATACCCGTATAAAACTGGACCGGTGTGGCAAGAAAAAAGAAAAACCAGTTCACCCATGGTGCATGACTCCAGGAACCAATCAGGGCAAAGTCCCTTGACATGCTGATGAGAAACAATGGCAGGGCAAAAACAACACCCACAATGAATTTTTGGGTCTGGTCCTTTATCTCCGCATGTCTTGCAATCTCTTCCACATCTTCTTCATCCTGTCCTTCATCAGCAACAATCAAATCAAACCCTACTTTCCTGATCTGAGCTAGAATTATATCAAAGGAGACAATGGATGGGATATACTCAACGAGTAATCTTTCCGAAGCAAAATTCACAGTTGCCGATACAACACCCTCTACTTTTTTATTCAATGTCCTTTCAATGTTTGCCGCGCAATTGGCGCAACTCATGCCTGTGACCGGCAGTTCTTTTCGGCTTATGGGAACTTTAAACCCCAGACCATGGATTTTATGGATGATGTCATTTAAACCAATTTTATCCGGATCAAATGATACCAATGCTGTTTCAGCTGCAAAATTGACATTGGCATCTGTCACGCCATCCAGTTTACTGACGTTCCTGGTGATATTTGCAGCACAATTGGCGCAGCTCATCCCGGTAATAGGCAAATTCAAAGTTAATTCACTCATACAAGTCTCCTAAGAAAATATCATTGGCAACTGGCAATTTTATGCTGCTCTTTGCGTTATTGGTTTATTATAACCATAAATAATTCATTTGCAAAAATATTCATATTCCCGTATTTTACGGCAATGATCGTCCTGAATGCCATATTCCCGATATTTGCCCTGCTTTTGCTTGGAAACCTCCTAAAACACTTTAACATTACCAATGACACTTTTTTAAAAACCTCAGACAAACTTGTCTATTTTATTTTTTTCCCTGTCATGCTGTTCTGGAAAATCGGAAGCTCAACCCCGGACAAGGGAATCAGTGCTAATTTATGCCTGGCTGCCATTCTGGCTGTGGTCATTGTTTATCTATTAAGTCTTGCAGTGATTCAGCTGTTCAACATCTCAAATTTTCAGGCAGGCACCTTTTCCCAGGCCTGTTTCAGGTTTAACACCTATATTGGTATGGCCATTGTCATGAATACCCTTGGAGAATCAGGTATCAGATACTTTGGCATCCTCATCGGATTTGCCATCCCCATTATAAATGTTCTTGCCGTTTCAACATTGATCTGGTACTCCGGGCAAAAGGGAAGCCCTATGCAGCATTTGAAGTATCTGTTAAAGGCGCTGATTTCCAATCCCTTGATCCTGGGGTGTGCTGCAGGACTTTTTTTTTCCAGGTTCCAGCTTTCTTTTCCTGTCTTCATTGATAACACATTTACCCTCATGACTGCTGTTACCATGCCCCTGGCCCTGATTTCCATTGGTGGCGCCTTAACCCTTAAAGGTCTCAAACATAACACAAAAATTTCTTTTATTGCATCCCTGGTAAAACTATTGATACTGCCGCTAATTGGATTTTTACTTTTAAAATCATTTTCCATCACGGGAATCCCGTTCAAAGCCGGAATGATTTTTTTCGCTCTGCCCACGGCAACATCCATATATATTCTTTCAGCCCAGTTGAACAGTGATACCCAGCTGGCCTCAGCTGCAATTATGCTCTCAACCCTGCTCTCTATTATTTCCCTGTCTGCTGCTCTTTTAATTTGAATTTATTTTGTTCTTATTTTTGCAATCTTTAAAAATTTATGTATACTTTAATTTCATACGCAATTGTTTTAGTGAAATAAATCAATTATGTTACGGGTAGACTTTAAAAAAGGATGTATCGATTATGAGAACTCATACCATTATTATCCTCTTTTTATCCATTGTAACTTCTTTGACTTTTTTTAAGACCAATGCAAGCTCAATAGAATCTTCAGATGACCGAATTCTTAAATTTGGCATTCATGTCAGTTCCATGGGAAAACTTGACCCGCATTTTGCAGCAGGCTCACAGGACAGGGCGTTTGCCGACATGGTTTTCAATGGTTTATTAAGGTATTCGCCGGGCAATGCGCCCGGGATTGAACCGGATCTAGCCCAGAAAATGCCTGAATTCAATTTGATTGATGACAAACAGATCTGGACTATTCGTCTTCGTAGAGGCGTAATGTTTCATGCCGGCCCAACAACCCCTGCCTATGAATTAACAGCAGATGATGTGGTTTTTTCCTTGAATAAATCCAAGGATAAAGAATTCAGTGCATATTCGGGCGAGTATGTCGGTATGACCATTAAGAAAATTGATTCTTACAGGGTTCAGATAATCCTGGACAAATCCATTTCACCGATTCTTTTCTTCCCAAAGATCACTAATTATGGCGGCGGATTCATCGTGAGTCAAAAAGCTATTGAAACCATGGGGTATGATGCTTTTACACGACATCCCATCGGGACAGGCCCCTTTGCCTTTCACCTATATGATAAGGACGGACCTCTATCGTTAAAAGCCCATCACCAATATTTCAGAGGACGTCCCATGCTGGATGGTGTACAGATACATTTCATCCCTGATGTAAAAACCCGTTTTGATGTGTTGAAAAAAGGTGGACTGGATGTCATTACAGGCTCTGGTCAAAAAGGATGGATTGAATCCATGGAAAATGATAAGGATGTAATCATTGACACCCATGGTGTGGGCGAAGTCGCAACCCTTTATTTCAACACGCAAATGAAACCATTGGATGACATCAGGGTCAGGCAGGCCATTGCATTTGCTTTAAGCAGGCAGACTTTCCTTGACACAATCAACTCCAGAATCTCGGGAAGCGTTTATTCCCATGTGCCGGATCAATTTCTGCCCGGAGGATTATCCCGGGAGGATGTCAGGATCTTAAACCTGGAATATTTCCAAGATCTTGATAAAGCCAGGCAATTGCTAAACAAAGCCGGCTATCCAAACGGTTTTACCCTGGATATTGTTTCTTCGGAAAAATGGATATATCAGACCTATTATAACGCACTCAAGCAACAGCTTGCAAAAGTTAACATCACCTTGAATATAAAGATAGAAACCCATTCAAATATGCACAAAATGATCCGGCAAACCCCTTACCCCATAGTTATCTATCCAGCCTGGCGTCCCAATGCAGATGCTTATCTGACCCGTTTTTTTCATTCTGACTCCATTATTGTCACCGGTAAAAAGCCAGACACCAATTTTTCCCTTTATGACAAAATTGACAAACTCATTGAAGCAGCCCGTTTAGAAATTAATCCAGAGGCACAAATCAACCTGTGGATTCAGGCACAAATCAGGATATTAAATGACATGGCCGCCTATCCAATCATGTTTACAAAACAGATATATGCCAGAAAAAATTATGTGGATTATGGACATCCCCTTGTTTCAACCATGTCACTCTATCCCCAGTTTACTGAAAAAACAAAATTAAATAAAATAAAATAATTCTCTTGATGTTGTTTTTTTGAACGGCTATGGATAATCCATGAAAACCTATACAAAAATACTGATCACCACCCTGCCCTTAGTCTTTTTTTTCCTTATCGCAACGGTGGGCATATCTTACTATTTTTCGCACAATGCCCTGACATATCTTGCTGAAGAATGGTTATCAACAAGAGCATCGGAAGCCATGGAGATTGTAGAAAAACATGAAAGCATACTTCACAAATACGCTTTGGAGAAAATTCCAGCAAGCATTATAAAAGCCAAAATGGATGCCATAAAGGAAATATCTGCTATCAAAATTGGGAAAACCGGGTATCTACTTGTGGTAGATACCCATGGCAACATAATATTTCACCCGGACAAATATTATGCTGACATGAGTGTCCGTTACGAAAACTGGCACAAAAATCTTGCGTATGAAAAAAATCGCATATTTTTAACCCTTAAAAATGAAAAAAATCTTGCCATCTATGATTTTTTCCCGGAATGGAACTGGTTTCTGCTTGCCATGGGTCCGGAAAAAGAGGTGTATGGCCTGGCTAACCAGATGAGGCCATATCTTTTATCCCTGGGTATCAGCGCGGCCATTATTATTTCACTGGCTTTAATGCTGCTGAGCCGACGTCTCATGAAACCCTTGCAGTCATTGGTTCAAGGAGCTGAACGAATAGGGAAGGGAGACCTTGACACAGAAATTTTCATCAAAACCCAAGATGAGTTTGCCAACCTTGCCAAAGAATTTAACCGGATGGCGGCCAGGTTAAAAGAGACTCTGACTGCACTGAAACATAGTGAAGAATATTTCAGGGCCCTGATTGAAAATGCTACTGATATTGTGATCATCACAGATTCAAAAGGAAAATTTATTTACGCAAGTCCATCCATAAAAAGTGTTCTTGGATATGACCCGGATGACATGATCGGTAAAAACTCTTTTGATTTCATTCATCCCGATGAAAAAGACATGGTACGTAACCGATTTAAAAAAATAGTTCGGGACGGAGTTGGCATGAAGATTACAGAATACAGGGTTAAACATCATGATGGATACTGGTGTACTCTGGAATCCACCAGTGGAAATCTTCTGACTCACCCGGCTGTCAAAGGATTTGTTATTAACTCAAGAAATATCAGCAAACAAAAACTTGCCCAGGAAGCATTAATAAAATCCCATCAGGAACTGGAGCACCGGGTTGAAGAAAGAACCATGGAACTATTCTTGCTGAATCAAACCCTGAACAATGAACTTTTGGAACAAAAAATAAAAAAAGCAGAACTGGAAAAGGCCAATCAGGCAAAAAATGAATTTTTTGCAAATATCAGCCATGAAATCAGAACACCTTTAAATTCTATCATCGGTTTCAGTGAGATCTTGTCGACGATGATTACAGACAGTCAGGAAAATAGTTATTTAAATGCCATCACAACCGCAGGGCAAAATCTGTTATACCTTATTAACGATATCCTCGACTTATCAAAGATGGAGGCTGGTAAGCTTGAAATCAACAAGACAATTGTAAACATAAGTAGTATAATAGATGACATTTGCCAGCTATTTCAAGCCAGGATTGAAAAAAAATCCCTGGTGTTTATTAAAGATCTGGACGATAAACTCCCTTCATATCTTCTTGTGGATGACATCCGGATAAAGCAGATCCTTGTGAACTTGATTGATAATGCCGTCAAATTCACAAACCATGGCCATGTTAAACTTAGGATTCAACAGATAAAAACATATAAAGATACCAATAACCTGAAGGTCACACGCAAAATTGATCTTGCCATTTCCATGGAAGACACGGGCATTGGAATTCCTGAAAATAAACTGAATATTATTTTTGACTCGTTTCAGCAAACTTCTTCAAACATCAGCAGGAGATATGGCGGATCAGGTCTCGGGCTTTCCATATGCAAACATCTGGTTGAGCTGATGGGAGGTCAAATTAATGTCCAGAGTATTGAGGGACAGGGAAGCATTTTTAACCTGGTTTTGCCTGGAATTGATATTGTACAGGATGCCTCTGAAATGGCGGAAAAAGAACTTGGCGGCATCCCAAAGGGTTCCAGGGCCATCATGAATAAGAAAAATTCTGGCACGCCGTTATCCGTTGACATATTAAAAAAATATT
>JAHJDU010000217.1 GCA_018812385.1 Pseudomonadota bacterium | reverse complement strand
TTTTTCTCATACAATGCAGCCAGGAATTTATTTTTTTTTTGTTCCAAAACCAAGCATCCCTATGAATAAAACAGGGGAGTTCCATCAAAGAAACTCCCCTGAATAAAGATCAAAAATAAGGGAACAGATTTTAAATCTATCCCCAAGGGTCAAACTATCCGCGGACCTCTTCTTTAACCTGGGTTGCAAGTTTATAAAGAATGGTCAGAACCAGAAAGCCTGTGGCATAAACTGCCAGGGTAATCATGATTTCAGGCCCTGTGGGTGCGTACTCTGTCACATGGTGCAAAGGAGATGGTACAAACCCGCCTGAGATCATACCAAGACCTTTATCAATCCATGCCCCGAAAACTATCATGGCACAGGTGACAGGCAAAAGGGTTTTATTGTTTCTCAATTGTGGAATTAAAAGGAAAATTGCACCTGTTCCCATGAGTGTCAAACTGGTCCACATCCAGGGCACAAGGGCATTGTATCCGTGATATCCAAACAAGAGATACTGGATATGGGCTTTATGTCCGGGAATATTGGAATAGTAGACAACAAAGACTTCGCATAGAAAGAAGAACAGATTGGCAATAATGGCATAACAGACGATTTTTGACAATGTCTGCATGGCTTCCCAGCCCGGATCAAACTTGGTGAACTTTTTTATAATATAGCAGAGAATGATCAAAAATGCCGGGCCTGCAGCAAATGCTGATGCCAGAAACCTGGGTGCCAGAATGGCTGTCAGCCAGAATCCACGGCCTGGAAGACCGCAGTAAAGATAGGCTGTTACCGTATGAATACCAATGGCAAAGGGAATAGAAATGTAAATCAGAGGTTTTGTCCACCAGGCTGGCTCGACCTGATTTCTTTCTGCCTCTAAAATCTTCCATCCAACAACAATATTCAAAAAAAGATAACCGTTAATAACCAACACGTCATAGAACAGTATTGATTTGGGTGACGGATATAAGAATAAGTTCAGCACACGGGTGGGTTGTCCTAAATCCACAGTTACGAAAAGAAGACACATGACCAGAGCACCAACTGCCAGAAATTCTCCTAAAATGGTGATCCTGTGAAATTTTTCATAATCATGAAGATAATAGGGGATAACAACCATAACACCCCCTGCGGCAACACCCACAAGAAAGGTAAAGTTTGCAATATAAAAACCCCATGATACATCCCGGCTCATGCCCGTGGTCATAAGGCCGTTCATGAATTGATCAATATAAGCAACCGCTCCTGCTCCTATTACAGCGAGCAGAAAGACTATCCATAACCAATAATTTTTGCTTCCTTTGATAGCTATTTCAAGCATACTCGCTCCTCTTACATGACATAGTAAACAGAGGGTTCAGTGCCCAGAGACTGTTTACGTCTTATTGTATAATGTTCATTTAAAAGTGCCCTGACATCGGATTCGGGGTCTTCAAGGTCTCCCACCAAAATTGCACCTTCTGATGCCTCAACACAATGGGGCTGTTCACCTATGGCCAGTCGTTCAGCGCAGAAGTTGCATTTTTCCACAACCCCTTTGGAACGGGTGGGGAAGGCAGGAACTGTCTCTTCGATAAACGGTCTTGGATCCCTGAAGTTAAAACTTCTGGCTCCAAATGGACAGGCTGCCATGCAAAAACGGCATCCAATACAGCGGTGAAAGTCCATCAGGACAATCCCGTCTTCTCTTTTAAATGTCGCCTGTGTGGGGCACGCCTTAACACAGGGGGCGTTTTTGCAATGGTTGCAGGTCACAAGAAATGGAAGATCATGGTATTTCTCTGCAAGAAATTCATCTTCCTTGTCAGGGAATGCATAGGGAAATTTTTCTTTCCATATCCATTTGACTTCCTGTTTGTGATTGACAGGGCGCGTATTGGGAAATTTTTCCGCATCCACTTCATGATTAAAGTCGGGTACATTATGGGCTTTGTGACAGGCCGCGACAATATTTTCAACAACTTCATCCGTAATCTTGCTGGTATCAATAACCATGCCCCAGCGATGGGCAAAAAGCATCGCTTCATTTTTGCTTTTCACCGCAAGGGCTGTACCATTAGAACCAGATGCAGCAAAGTTCATTGCCGGAGCAGCACCCAATCCAATGGCAGCAATACCTGCTACTTTAAGAAAGCTTCTTCTGCTCTTTTTCATCATTTAATCTCCTTGGGGTTTGTGTGACATTCCCAGCAATAGGGATTAACCGAAGCATAGGTATGACAAGAGTCACAAAATTTTGCTTTATCTTCATGGCATCCAAGACATGAGTTCTCACCAGTGGAAAGGCTCATATTAAATGAATTGCCATTGGCAGCTTTGTACATTCTATCGGCATTCCTTACCACGGAATCTCTCCATTCATCCAAGAGAGACATGTGATTGGCTCTCATCTCATATTTATTCAGCACGCATTTTTTCTGGGCCTTGGCTTTGCCTAAAAGTTCCGGTTCAGGCGCTGCCTGGGTGGTTGTAACAATATTAAACCAGAAGGGTGAGAGCACTGCCAGGACAAAAATTACAAGTCCTGTTATGATATAATTTTTATTCATCTTCATCCTCCTCTAACTCCATGCCGGGTAAGGGTTCAAACCTCAAGTCCTGGGTTCTCTTCTTTTCACCCGGAAGAATCAAAGCATTTCCAACCAGTTCAGTGATACCATAAACTTCTACCTCGGGTACCCAGTATTCGCACAGGGTTGTCAGGGCAGCCCTGTCAATTGCACAGACGGTACCAAGGGTATTTACCCCGAATTTCTCGTGAACATATTTGAGTGCATTGGCTCTTGGAAGGGCTCCTGCCATTCTAAGCTCCATGTTTTCACCGGCGTTGAGGCCGGAACCGGAACCACAGCAGAAGGTTTGCTCTCGAATAGTGTTTGGCGGCATCTCATAGAAGTTGTCGCAGACATTCTGAATCACATATCTCGGCTCATCAAGAAGTCCCATGCCCCTTGAGGTATTACAGGAATCATGGAAGGTCATGATGCGGTTGGCATTACGGCTCTTATCAAGTTCAAGTTTCCCATGTTTGATAAGGTCGGCAGTGAATTCCGTGATATGAACCATCTTAGTGGATTTGGCATTTTCAAATTTGGTGCCGGTAATTGGGTTCACAGGCTCTTCAAGAAAGTCGGCAGGGCCATTCATTGTATCCATGTACTGATGGATGACACGCCACATGTGACCGCACTCACCACCCAGAATCCATTTAACGCCGAGACGTCTGGCTTCTGCATACATTTTGGCATTCAGACGTTTCATGGTCTCATGGGAAGTAAAGAAACCAAAGTTTCCGCCCTCAGATGCATAGGTACTCCAGGTGACATCCAGTCCATATTTATCTTTAAGATACTGGAACAAAATAAGATATCCCTGGCAGGTATAGGTTCCAGGATCTGCAAATACATCCCCGGAAGGTGTTATAAACAGGATGTCCGCCCCTTTTTTCTGGAAATTAGGTGTGCAATCCACTCCTGTAACATCTTCAATATCTTCCACAAAGAATTCCAGCATGTCTTTAAAGGCATGGGGTTGAATTCCCAGATGGTTACCTGTTTTAAAACAGTTTGAGACAGGGGTTGCAATCCAGTCAATGTTCAGACCTAAAAGGTTGAAAATCTCCCTTGCCATGATGGTGATTTCAGCTGTGTCTATTCCATAGGGACAGAAGACAGAACAACGTCTGCATTCTGTGCACTGGAAAAAGTAGTACCACCATTCCTTGAGAACATCCATGGTCATTGGTCTTGCACCTGCCAATGCTTTTCCGCCCGGTATTTTACTCAGGATTTTTGCGGCAGTTGAAAAATCATTTCTGTATACAGATCTTAAAAGTTCGGCTCTTAAGACAGGCATGTTTTTGGGATCACCCGTTCCAAGGAAAAAATGACATTTATCAGCACATGCGCCGCAGCGTACACAGATATCCATGAATACTTTGAATGTTCTAAATTTTTCCAGACGTTCTTTTAAGCCCTGAAAAATAATTTCCTGCCAGTTATCCGGAAGTTTCCAATCATCATCAAGTGGATTCCATGGCCGTGCATTGGGCAGGCCAAGTGTTTCCACACTGTCAGCCTTTGCCGCATAGCAATACATTCCCGGTCTGATCTGGACCGAAGCCGTCGTATCCATCCAATTGCTTGATGCTGATTCTGGCCCTGATTCTGATTTGGGGCTATAGTCTATTTTATCTAATAGCTCATTTGGTTTTAGTTGGTCAGACATCTATTACTCCTTCTTATCCACTGGCAGGCCAGCTTCAATCATTTTTTCTCTGAAGTGATCCTCATACTCTTCATATGTATGGGTTTTCACATCATAGTTCCAGGGGTTAACATGTCTTTTTGCACGGGTATTGTTTGCCATATTTCTTGTGGGGCTTAAGAAGATTCCGCCCAGATGCATGAGCTTGCTGGCAGGGAAATATGCAAAAAGGATACTCACCAGAAAAACATGGGCATAAAAAAGACCGCTAACACCTTCGGGAATGGTTGGGCTGAAGGTTACAAGGCCCATGGTAAGTGTTTTAATGCCGATAATGTCAACCTTTGTAAAATATCTCATGGACAAACCACTTGCTGCAATCCCGATGATAAGAAATAAGGGAAAGTAATCAGCCGCCTGGGAGATATAGGTGACCTTGGCATCAAATATTCTTCTTGCAAGCAAAAACAATGTTGCTGCAAGCAAGACAACACCGGATAAAAATATTCCGGGAAGCCCCAATTGTACAATACCGTCAATATATTCCAGAAATTTTATACAGGATGGTACAGGGGATGTAAAAAACCTGAAATGCCTTAACAAAACCACTAAAAAGGAATAATGAAAGGCAAGGGCGCCTACCCATAGGAAAATTTCCCAGGAATAGGAAAGCCTGTTGGATGCATTTCTGTTGAATGCTGCTTTTGTGTTTCTGAACAGAGACCTGAAAAGAAAAATTTCAAGAATCATACGCAAAACCACACCTGTTGAAGTATCAGGATTGTCAATGGTGTTCTGTTTTATCCATGGAAGAGATTTTTGTTGCCCACAGGTTGTTGGAATCCTGAACGGGACAGCAGAAGATGCCCATCCTAAAACCTTGTATACAAACCCGGCAAGGAAAGCAAGAATCGCCACATAGGGGAAAACAATTCCGAAGAACCACTGAAGCCCTGCTCCCTCAACCCCTGTGTATGCTACTAAAAAAAGCAGAAAAACAGCTGTCAGGGGGATCAAGTACTTTTGATTCATATTATAACCACCTCATTGTTTTATGCAGGACAAACCTAAATTTTGTCGTGCATGTTAAGATTTTTTAGAGCCAAGGAGATCTTCTTCCGATAGCTCAGCTACTAAACCCGCCCTTTCAAAAGCCCTGTGAATCCGCCTTTTACTCTCAGTGGCCTTTAAAAGGAATATTTCTTCTCTACATTTCATAAACCTGTTGAATGCCGCCAGAGCAATCTTATCAACAAGTTTGTCAAATTCTCTGATTAAATTGCCATCAATGATATCTTCACCAATTTGTTTTAAAGCAAAAACAAAACTGACTGCCTGCGAAGCTGAAAATGCCTGTACCGCCCTGATCCGGATTACAGGATCAAGTGTTTTTTCAAGCATTTCCTGATTGAAATCTTCCAGGATAAGAGTAAATACATCTTCAATGGTTTCATGGGTAATGGCACCGACTGGATTGTCAAACCGGTTGGAGTCTTTGCCCAGTATTTTTGCAGTTTGTTGGGGATATGTATCAATTGTTGCCTGGAACCATTTTTTTATAAACGATTCCTTATTTTTTTTAAGTACCTGTTTTAAATCCATATTTTGCTTATATTTTTTTATTAAAAATAATATTAATGCCTTAGTTTAATTGTTAAAAGGATATAAACTCCCTTCAATTTTATGTCAAGGGTTATTGCGTGTTAAAAACAATTCCATGAATCCTCTGAAAGCTTGCCAATTGCAGTTATATATTTTATTCT
>JAHJDU010000216.1 GCA_018812385.1 Pseudomonadota bacterium | reverse complement strand
TATCAATCAAAAACATTTATATTGTCCATAAAATCAAACCGTTTTGTTGATCGTCTATTTGTAATATCCTGAATGATTTTTTCAGCACTTTCATCACCTTTCCATGAGCCTGCCAGCTTTAAAAACTCATCTGTCTGGTGCTGAAGTTTTGGATGGTGAGCAATCCGGATAATAGTGATTAATAACAAATTCCCTTCTTTCAGATAGATAATCCGAAAGTTTCCTGCTCTTTTGCGGAATTTACCTTTGTGCCTGCCTTTTAGCGGTTTGTCCTTTTGAAACTGACCTTTTTGCAGCGTGATTATTTTTTTTGCAACCAAGGCTCTATCTTTATCTGACAAAGCCAAAAATTCTTTTTCTGCTTCAGGTTCAAATCCAATTTTATACATCAATGCCTGCTCTGGCAAAGACAACTTCAAGGGGGATAACCTCGGTCTCACCTTTTTTCAAGGCATCAATTCTTTTGTCAGCAACCATTTCATCCAGTTTGTCAAAATAAGCGTCTATTGCTTTTTCAATCAGACTTGTCCTTGTCTTTTCCAGTTCCCTGGCATAGTTGTCCAGAGAATTCAACATCTCTTTTTCGAGTCTTATATTGATTGCTGGTCTCATCTGTTTTCCTTTTAAAATTTTCTTTGACTGTGTCGACAAATGTAGTGCAAAAATTTGTTTTTGTCAAGTTTGATGGGTTGCGCAAAGGTCATGAAGATAGTCAATGCAGGAAGTAAATTTTAAGTTGTTGAAATTCTTTATCAATGATTCAAGTTTTTCTTGGGTTTGATTAAGGTTAATATAATGCCGGAATTTAAAACTTGTTGAAGCCTGTTCTACTCTTGGTTGATCTGGGTCAAATTCCCATGGGTGTGAATAAAAAAGGAATGCTTTATCTTTGTTTAACACCCAATTCATGCCGCGTTTAAATAAGGGAAAAGGTATTAACCTGAAATACCCTCCCCCGCCTAGGGGAAACGTTTTTTGATTGATGGTTAGATTGCTGATGGGAAGTTCAAAAAAATTATCAGACATTTTGTAGGCTGCATCTTTTTTCGCATTAGCAGGAAGATTGAGGGTTCCATATCTTTTGTGCATGGAAAATGAATTATAGCTGGAATCATAGACATGGCCGGTATCTTTTATTACCTTCAGGATATCATTGTTTATCGCAAAACTTGGGGCCCTGTATCCGAAGACTTCATGGTCTATAATATCTTCAAGCAGGGCTTTTCCATCTTTTATATCCTGTTTGGCGGCCGTTAGTGACAGGGTTGTGCATAAATGATGCAGATTACCGTGGGAAGCTACTTCATGGCCTCTTTTATGTATTTCTTTTACCATGGCAGGTAGCTTTCTGGCGATCCAGCCCAAAACAAAAAATGTGGCCTTGGGTTGAAATGAAAATGAATCTAAAAGGTCCAGAATTAAATGGATATTTTTCTCAACCCTTAACTCATGATCATTCCAGGATGAAAATGGAATATAATCTTTGAAATTTTCCACCTGGAACCAGTCTTCAACATCAAAGGTGAGGAGTATGGTCTTCAAATCAATTAAACAATCTGTTTTCTAAGACTTGCCTTGAACTGGATGAATTTATCTGCAGGGGTTACCGGGGCGTTAAAGTTGTAGAAATAAAAGCTCTATGTTCCTGGTAATCGTCTAAAATGCTGTCCGTATTAAAATCCGTAAATGTGTATGAAAAATTAAACCTCAGCCATCTCAAAGGTGACCAGACAAGCCCTGCACCCAGGTTCATGGTTTGATCTTTACGATCCACTCCGGGCTCATCATATTCAGACAAATTGTATGTTCCGCGCAGTTCTGATGATAATCTTCTGGTGAGCCTGTAGGTATGAAGAAAACCTGCCTGATAATTAATTGTAAAGCCAAGACTGGAGGCTTCTTCATTAATATCATTGTAATTGCTTGATCCTGTAATGGATAAAGTATTTCTTCTCGAAAAATTGAAATTTTTATAAATATCAAACTCTAAAAAAAATCTTTCAGAATCATAATCTAAATTATTTTTATACTCCTGGAACAATACACCACCGCCAAGGATTATGCCTGAATCTTCCGTGGGTTTCCAGTCAAACCCGATTGATGGATTATATACAACATGATCGCCAAAGCTTTGTTCAGTATAGGTATGTGCATATTTCACATAGGCATCAAGATGCGGGTTGATTTTTTTAAGGAATCGCAAATCCCCTTGTAAGGTTTCAAGATCATTTGTCGATATTTCATAATCAGTTTTTGAATAGGAGGCATTAAGATCCAGGCCAAATTTCGGAGAGAACCAGTACATCATATATGCTGACGGTCTGTGGGTTTTGAATTCATCTATATTCGGGCTGTCATAATTATCAAAGGCATAGGTATAACTTAAGCTGAAATAGTCATTTATACCAAATTGATGGCGAAGTGATGCTGTGCCTGTATTGGTGTCATGTTGTTCAAAAGTATTTGTCCGGACTGTACGGCTCAGACTTCTGTCAAAAGAATCAGAAAATGTTAATATGGTGTTTTTTGATGGCTGGAGGACGGCATCAATGGATATGCTGTGATTCCAGGAATCATATTCATTTTTATCCATATAGTCCGTATAATTGGGGCTGTAGTCAATAAAAAAACTGTTTTGTTTGTCTATCATTCC
>JAHJDU010000215.1 GCA_018812385.1 Pseudomonadota bacterium | reverse complement strand
TTAAAGAATAAATATCACTATATTTTTAACCTGGCATCATCCTTGCTTTTATTATCTATGACACTGATCAAGCAGTACTTGAATTATAATTGTAAACCTCAGCAAATTATGCTGTAAAAAAAGGAGAACATCAAATGAATAAGAAAAAAATACTGATTATCGCAATAGGCCTGGTTGCAATTACTTTATCCATAAATGCGTATGCAATGATGGGAGGCAGTCGTGGTGGCAACAATCAAGGGTACCACATGGGCGGGAATAACACAGGGGTTAATGGCTACCGCCAAAACGGTTATATGAATGGCTACAATACGGGTCACAATGGCTATTACACTGAGGACCATATGAATAACTCTGATATGGGTTATAACGGATACGAACAAGGTGACCATATGAATGAAGGATATAACTATAGAAGAAATGATAATCGGAATCTCGGACCAAGAGGATATGACCATAGACAGGAGACTCAAGATGAAGGGTATTAACATTGTCAGGCATAACATCTTAAAAATACCTCTCCTCCTTATGGGTACTTTGGTTTTGGCCATTTTTTTAACCTCCTGTGCCAGCACGGGCCGCTATGATACCCAGAAAGGAGCTCTGGCTGGAGCAGGGATAGGGGCTCTGGCTGGTCAGGCAATAGGCCGAAATACAAAATCAACCCTTATCGGAGCCGGTGCCGGCGGCCTGATAGGTGCTATCCTTGGTGATTCTGAGGATCAAAAGAATCAAGAGATCAGAGATCGCCAGAGAACACAAGCAATGACTGCGCCGATAGCACCATTGCATGCTGATGCCGAACCCCCTCCAGGACGATGGATAACCGTTCGCGGAAGATGGAACGGGAATACCTGGATACTGGCACATAAAAGATGGATTCCCGTAAACCCGGAATACCCGACAAACCGGTATTAATATCACTGGGCACACAATTCTTTAACTAATTCGACATTGCTATCACCCGATTGATGATGTTAATCATTGATGGATAATTCCCCTGCCATGGGGTGATAGCAAAATTTAAAAAATGAACAACAACTCTCAAAATTAGATACGGATGGATTATCTATCGGGGAGCTGCGACTGCACAAAAAAACCAGGGCATCAGTACATACATGTTTCTGTTGTCCTGCCGGATCTTTTTAGATTAAAGCTTTTAAAAATTTTCATTTATTCAAAAACAGTTGATCATTTCCCCGGGTCAATAAATTAAAAAATTCTTCCGGCGGCACGGGAGGACTGAATAAATAACCCTGTATCACATCACACCCATGCGCCTTTAAAAATTCCAATTGATGTTCATCCTCCACTCCTTCGGCAATGACCTTTAAATTCAGATTATGAGCCATGGTTATGATTGTCTTTACAATGGCTGCATCATCTGGATTGGTTGCCACGTTTCTTATGAAGGAAATATCGATTTTTAAAGAATCAAGCGGCATGCGCTGCAGATAACTAAGAGATGAATATCCTGTACCAAAATCATCTAATGAAACCTTTATGCCGGCCGCTTTAAGTTCATTCAAATTTTGGACTGCCCTTTCTATATTTTTCATGATGGTTGTCTCTGTAATTTCCAGTTCAAGATATTGTGGATCAAGGCCTGTATCCTTTAAAATGGTTAAGACTTCCTGAACAAACTCTTTTTGTCCGAACTGGAGCCCGGACACATTTATCGCCACACTAATCTTTTTTGTGCAGGCTGTCTGCCAGGTTTTATTCTGGAGGCACCCGGCTTGCAGTACAAACTTCCCAATGGGCAGGATAAGACCATTTTCTTCAGCCACGGGGATAAATTTAGCCGGTGAAATCAAGTCTCCTGTTTGTGTTTTCCAGCGTATAAGGGCTTCCATTCCGATAATTTTTCTTGTCGCCAAATCCACCTTGGGTTGGTAAAAGAGCAAAAATTCCTGCCGCTCGATAGCCCGGCGCAGATTGGTTTCCATGGTCAACAGTTCAAGGGATGCTTCATTCATTGATTTCGAATAGAACCGAAAGTTGTTTTTACCTTCTTTCTTGGCATGATTAAGTGCCGTATCTGCATTCTTTATGAGGTCATCGGGATCTCTGCCATCATCCGGAAATGCAGCAATACCCATGCTTGCAGTGATAAATATTTCATGGCCATCAATTTCATACGCTTGTGACAGTCCACTCAGTATCCGGCGGGCAACAGGGCTGGCATCCAAACCCCTGTCAAGTCCCTGCAATAGCAAAAAAAACTGATCCCCTCCCATCCGGGCAATGCGACCCTCAAACATACGTGCCACATTATCACTACTTCGCAAAGCTTTTAACAATCTTGAACTGACACTTTTAAGAAATCCGTCTCCGATATTATGTCCAAAGGTATCATTGATCCGGTTAAAATCATTTAAATCAATAAGGGCAATAGCACATGTCTGTTTATAACGGCCTGCATATTCAATTGATTTCCCCAAAAGTTCTCTAAATAAAAATCGATTCGGCAAACTTGTTAAATTATCATAATATGCCAGGAAATGAATCTGATCTTCCGCCTTTTTCCGCACAATGCCCAGGGCAATTCCATCTGAGATGGATGCCAGTGCTTTTAGATCATTTTCATGCAACGCCTTCTTCGCGAACATGGCCATCACACCTACCAGTTTATCAGCAACGACGAGAGGATGGCCGGCAAAGGCGATCATTCCTTCCCGTTTGGCCCATTCCTGGTCACTTATCTGGGAATCGCCGATAACTTCATTGGTCAAATGAGGCTTTTTATTCTGGGCAATTCTACCAATTTCAAATTTTCCAACCGGTATAGAGCCATGATTTCCATCTTTGTGAGTATACATTCCGGCACTTGCCATTAATTCTAAATTATTCTCTTTTTCATTCAGTGTCCAAATTCGAGCAAAAGCTGCATCAAGGTGTTTAACAATAGACTCTGTGCAAAGCTGTAATAAGCTTTCCAGGTCTTTGCTCTGGACAAGTGCACTCCCAATTTCAGCGCCCAGTGTTGATAGGCGAACCTGTTCGATTAGCCCATCTTCTGCTTTCCTGCGTTGAATATTTTCTCCTCTAAGCTCCTGGTTGGCCTTTAATAATTTTTCTGTTCTTACCTCAACTTTTCTTTCCAGGTCCATCTTGGAATCTCGACAGGCTGTTACAGAATGCTGATTTTCCCCATTTTTGAAGTTGTAACTTATTGATTTTATTGACTCTCAATTTTGAAAAATGTAGTTCCGTAACAGCCTGTCGAACGGGGGCTGAG
>JAHJDU010000214.1 GCA_018812385.1 Pseudomonadota bacterium | reverse complement strand
GGCGAGCAGCTATTAATCGAGTGTCGTTTTCAATGCCGGAACGGAACTTACCGCTGGTTATCCTGCAGCCTTGCAGATTATTCAGATGAGCGGCTCTGTTATATCGTTGCACGGGATGTGACCGACCGTGTTATGGCTGAACAGCAATTGGCGCATGATGCACGCCATGATTCCTTAACAGGTTTGCCTAACCGTGCAGAGTTCATGGATCGCCTCAATGATGCGCTTGCCTATGCCGCGCGTCAGCCTCGATTCGAGTTTGCCCTATTGTATCTGGACCTGGATGGGTTCAAAATAATTAACGACACCCTTGGTCATCATACTGGAGATAAACTTCTTAAAGAGGTCTCCCGGCATCTTCTGAAAGCGGTGCGCGAAGTGGACATCGTCGCCCGTCTTGGTGGCGATGAATTTGTCATTCTTTTGATGGATATGGAACATCCAGATGGTGCTGAATGTATCGCACAGCGTGTGCAAAGTTTGTTGGCCACCCCTATGATTTTGTGCGGTAATGAAATTACAGCATCCGCAAGTATCGGCATTACTATGAGTACGACAGGGTATCAGGACGCAGCAGCAGTGTTACTTGACGCCGATATTGCCATGTATGCCGCCAAATCCAAGGGAAAATCGCAGTATGTACTGTTTCATCCCGGAATGCACAGGGAAAGTAAGAGTCAAACTTGATTTGACACAGGGTTTAATTCCGATTCATAGATATCCGGCTTGATAACCCCTGCCTTCAAATTATCCAGAACAATATATTGGGGGCAGCCTCCAAAGTGACGGAATGCCTCCTCATGAAGTTTTGCCCATGTCTCTCTACTTGACTTCCAGACCACCTTCCAGAAAGAATGCCGTGAATATTTCATGGTCATCACAAACAGTCGCGGTTTCCGATAGTTGCCCGTATGGTGCACAGGAAGGGGGTCGGATCTTTAACATAGACGTTTTTATCAAAAATAAAGATGTGATATTCATATAAAGGGCTGATTGTCGAAGAAACTATATACCCTTGCGTTTTTAATACAGTCCGGGCCTACCGGATGTTAAGGGACCTGGGGAGTGAACCCAAAGTGAAAAAAGAGGCTTTACAACTCCTTGCCGGGGCTTTAGGGCGTGTTGGAACCCATTAAAATTTTTGGCCGCAAAGACCTCAAAGTCCGGTCAAAGTTGACGTGCAAACCGGCTCCGGGTTGTTTGTTGGAAACATAAAAGGGACCAAAGAAAAACCGTTTATTATTGCCAGAGAGGAACTTTTAAACGGCGATGTTCTGCGTATCGGCTATGAGGATGAGCCGTGGCACGGTAAAAGCAGGGTCCGCAGGTTCGTTCCTAAAAAGGGGCGTTTGTTTTTAAAAAGTTTATCAAAAAAAAGACCCGCCCAGGGAACTCCGGTATTTTTAACCGACAGACGCGCTAAAACACTTGAGAAGATGTTGACGGCGCTGGAGGGTGAGCTTAACACAATTTCCAAGCAGCGGGTAGATGCTTCAAATTTTAGTGCCAGGCTGCCGCAAAGAACCAGAAAAAGATATTTAGCCTTTGAACTTAAGGTATACCGTAAGATTGGCAACAAAAAGCTGCGGGGACGCACCGGGATCTGGCTGCCGATCAAAAATCCGGCCAGGATACCCGGGAGCCTTGTGTCCAAACTTTGGTGGTGGTTGCCGCCGGTGATCTGGCCTGAAGATGAGACCAAAATAAAGGGTGTTGTCGATTTTGTCCTTAAAAAGGGGGGACGGAATTTTGTCCTTAATACCCCCTGGCAGATAGCGTTTTTCACCGGGGTCAAAGGTTTGAATCTCTGGGCCGGCCCGTTTTGCAATATTGCCAACCCTCTGGCTGTCGGCAGCCTGGTATCTCTGGGATTTAACGGGGTCATCGTCAGCCCGGAACTGGGCCGGGAGGATTATTTGTTGCTGCCCAAGTACTGCCCGCTGCCGGTAGGTATCGTTACAGCCGGCAACTGGCCGTTATGCGTATCGCGTGCATTAGCCGAAAATATGAAAACCGGGCAGTCGTTTACCAGCCCCAAGGGCGAGCAAGCCTGGGTGCGGCAATATGGTTCGGACTATTGGATGTTCCCCAACTGGGAACTGGACATTAGGGCCAAGCAGGATTTGTTGCAGCAAGCAGATTACAGTCTTTGGGTACATCTGATCGAACCCTTGCCCAGGGGAGTGAAATTGAAAAAAAGGCCCGGGTTGTGGAATTGGGACATAAACCTTCTCTAAAATGCATTTGACAGGATTTACAGGATGAACTGGATTTGTTTAAAAAATAGCATCTTGTAAATCATGTTTATTCTGTCAACAAAAACCAGCTTTAGACGGGCTGCTATATCAGAGTAGAAGGAGGACAATTATGAAACAAGTATCAATGTTTTTTGAGTCCATGGAGGTTGACTTAAAGGCAGGTCTAAGCGGCGGCAGATTATCTGCTATCCTGCAAAATGCCTTAATATAATCCAGACAACAATTCCGGTATTTCATGGTAGCTTGATTCATTTGATTGGGCCTTGTCCAATATAAATTCAGAGCTCCTGACATTAGGCTTTAAAAGGCCTGATTTTAAAGAGTTTTGCTTGACTTTTAGGTGAAAATATCGTAAGTTTGAAAGCAGTCAAAAGGAGAACATAATGCTTCAAACTTACATCCCATATAGCTCAAAAAATACCACTTTGATTAACGAAAAAATAGCAATGGATAGTAATGATGAACAGGTCGTTTTTTTTACAGCAACCGGGCCGGTTTACTCTTTCAGAAAAAATGATAAATTTGCCAAAAGATTGGCCCAGGGCATTATTGTTTCCTTAGGCCTTGCAAAGTCGATTGAACTTGCCAAAGCCCTTGGTGTTAATCAAACAACGGTATTAAGAAATGTTCAAATTTATAAAGATAAGGGACCCGAAGGCTTTATTGATAACCGGTCCGATCGAAGCCCTTACAAGTTCAGCAAAGAAAAACAGCGGGTTGTCAAGTGTCTTCTGGATAAAGGATCTACAATAACTGCAGCTGCCGCTGAAGTTGGGGTCAGCGAAGGATGTGTCCGCACTGCCTTAAGGAAAGGCCTCATCAAGAGGAAGATCAAACAACCCGATCAGACCGAGGATTCCGTAGAACTGAAGGGGCCAGCTAAGCGATCTCAGGAAGATGCCAATTGTAATGCCGGTATTGCTGCTAAAAGAGAGGAAGAACGGTTGTTGGCCCGTAAGGGAGATCTGGCAGAGGCGCTGCCCGAATTTTCACCCAATGAAGGTGTTCACTATGCAGGTGTTCTTCTGGCATTGCCATTTTTGGCAGATCTGAGTTATCTTGCTACCGGTAAAAAAGTATACGCCACCCTGAAAAAAGGATACTACGGTTTACAATCGATTCTTTTAACCCTGGCGTTCATGGCTCTTTTGAGGATGAAAAATCCGGAACAATTAAAAAACAGCCATCCAGGAGATTTTGGAATAATACTTGGCCTTGACCGCTGTCCTGAGGTCAAGACATTAAGAAGAAAACTCAACGAACTTGGTTTGCACAATCAATCAGGTGAATTCATGGAAACTCTGAGTCGCGCATGGGTAGAAAAAGACAAGGATATCTTGGGGTTTTTATACATCGATGGACATGTAAGGCCCTATCATGGCGGGAAACATACCCTGCCCAAAACCCATGTGGCAAGACGGCGCCTTTGCATGCCTGCCACCACCGATTTCTGGGTGAACGGAACCCATTGTGAACCCGTGTTCTTTGTGACGACAGAAGCCAACAACAGTCTGTTGTCTACAGTTGAAAATGAAATTATCCCTGAATTAAAGCGGTTATCAAAGGATGAGCGGATCACCCTTGTCTTTGACCGGGAAGGTTGGAGCCCTGATCGTTTTTTAAAATGGAGGGAATCCGGTATCGATGTATTGACCTACAGAAAAGGCAAGTATGAGCCATGGCCCTCGGACTGTTTTATTGAGGTCACCAGCCAGGTTCGAGGAGAGCCGGTAACTTATATGCTTGGGGAACGAAGTATCAAAATAAACAAAAAAGGCTGGGTCAGGGAGGTGCGGAGGTTGTGTGACAATGGGCATCAAACATCGGTTATCTCAACCAGACAGGATCTTTCCATGGAAGAAATAGCCCGCAGGATGTTTTTCCGGTGGAATCAGGAGAACTATTTCAAGTACATGAGAGACGAATACGGCCTTGACCACCTTGTTTCAAGGGATGTGGAACAGGCAGATATCGAACGTATGGTTCCCAACCCTAAGAAAAAAGAGATGGTAAAAGAGTGTTCAAAACAATTAAAGCAATTGAAAAAGAAGAAAGAACACTATGCCAAAAAAGCCGTAGATAACGATGAAAAACAATGCCGGACTATGAGGGGGTTCAACATCAGGACTCCTTACCTCTGGGAAAATTCCGTGGCACTTGCCTTCCCCATTTACCAAAAAGGTGTCGGGAAAAAATCGGTGATAATCTTTGAAATGCACACAAGGCGGTACTTTTGGATAAATATCAAGTATTCTTTCCTGACACCAATGGAAAAATTACGATGATGGGGTATCACTTTCTATTTCCCGTCATTTTCTTATCAATATAGCATCAAGTAATTGTGTAATTTATTGAAATAATGATACTTTTTGTCAAATGAGTAAATTAAATTGCTTTTTCCTAAATCAAGAGTCCTGAACATATCAAATCACGGGTTGAAAACAGAAATCAAACAAATGGAAGAAGAGATTGAAACTCTCAAAATCCAGATCAAACAATTGCCGGACAAGGTAAAAATAAATGAGATACTTGAAGAAGACGAAATCGTACGCCTTGAAACCGAAAAAAAGCGGTTGACAGATACGATAAAGATGACTTGCTACAGAGCGGAAACTGAATTGATCAATATCATCGAGCAGAACCACTGTTTTGCCAGAACCATGGATGAAGGAAGGGCCTTTATAAAAAATGTGTTTCAACAACCGGCTGATATGATCCCGAACTACAATGAAGGCAGGTTGGAGATCCGTTTTTATACAATGTCTACCAGGCGGGAAAATAAGGCTTTGGAGGAGCTTTGTGACATAGTAAATAAGGAAAACTTTTTATACCCTGGGACAGAGTTGAAACTGGTATTTAAGGCTGCATAAACTGCATTTAAATTTGGCTAATGTCAGGAGCTCTGAAATTATTATTTGCATTTCACAACAATATAAATATATATAAGTATGGTTTTGATTGAAATTGATCAGGATATGGAAAGTGTTTGGGAGATATAATCAAGTTCATTCCAATTTTAAAAGGGCTGTATTATGGCTGAAAAAGAAACTTATGAAGAATTGAAACAACGAATTTCAGAGTTGGAAAAAGAGGCTGAAAAAAACGCTGTACAGAATGAAGATGAAAAATATCGTATTCTGTTTCAAAATTCCAAAGATGCTATTTTGATAGTTAAAAATGAAAAATTTGCTGATTGCAACCAGGCAACTTTGGATATGTTGGGTTATAAAAACAAAAACAAACTCCTTCAAGCCCATCCTTCAGAATTATCACCGGCCACTCAGCCAGATGGCAGAGAATCATTAACCAAAGCAAATGAAATGATGGATCTTGCGCTGAAAAACGGCAGTAATAGATTTGAATGGGATCACATCAGAGCAAATGGAGAAGTTTTCCCTGTAGAGGTTCTTCTAACGACAATTTCTAACCAGGAAGGCAACCGGGTAATTCATGCTATCTGGCGTGATATCACGGAGCGAAAACTTGCAGAAGAGGAACTGCAGAAAAGTGAAAGCCAATTGCAAACCATAATCAAACATAGCAATGAAATCTTTTACATCCATGATACAAACAATGTTTTAACGTATGTGAGTCCAACTTCTAAGGCTATCCTTGGATATTACCCTGAAGAAATGAAAAAAAAATGGACAGAACTGGCAAGCGACAACCCCATTAACCTGAAAGGAGTTGAAATTACTGAGAAGGCAATCAAAACAGGCAAAAGGCATAAACCTTATTTATTTGAGCTTAAAAAAAAGGATGGCACCTTTGTTTTGCTTGAAATTGATGAATCTCCAGTCAAGGATGCCTTTGGTAAAGTTGTGGCAATATCCGGTGCTGCCAGAGATGTGACCCTGAAAAAACAGACCGAAGACAGATTAATCAAATCAGAGCAGCGTTTCCGTGACCTGTTTAATGGCATCAGTGATCTCATTTATATACAAGATTTTGAAGGCTGCTTCACCTCCGTTAACCCTGCCATGTGCAAAGCCTTAGACCATAGAGAAGATGAATTAATCGGAAGACGGGCATCGGATTTTATGAAACCCGAATTCGTGCCTGCTTTTAAAAGTGAATACCTGGAACCGCTCAAGAAACATGGACACAATGAAGGTACGACAATCTATTTCAAAAAAAATAGTGAAAAGATCTACATTGAATACCGCAGTGTCTTGGTCCGACCGGAAGATGGTGAGCCTTTCATCAGTGGTACGGGCCGGGACATAACTGAAAAAATTTTATCGGAAAGGAAAGTTGCAAAACTTCAGGAACAAATAATCCAATCTCAAAAAATGGAATCTATCGCCACCCTGACGGGCGGTATTGCCCATGATTTTAATAATATACTATATATAATTTTGGGGAACACGGAACTGGCACTTGAAGAAATCCCCAAAGGGAATCCTGCATATACCAAACTTGAAGAGATCAAATCTGCCAGTCTCAGGGCATCCCGCATTATAAAACAATTACTCAATTTTACTCACAAGACTGATCAGAAATTGGAACCTATAGGCGCTGTCACAGTTATTCAGAACGCACTCAACTTTTTACGATCAACCATACCGGCCACCATAGAAATTCGGAAACACTTGACAGATGATGATATGGTGATTCTTGCAGATCCAATCCAAATCAACATGGTCATGATGAACATTTGCGCCAATGCTTCACTGGCAATGGAAGCCACAGGTGGTATCCTGGAAGTCATAGTTGAACCGGCAACCATTAAAGCCAGGAGCGTAAAAAATTTTCCAGACCTGATTGCGGGAAAATATGCAAAAATTACTATAAGCGACCAAGGCCCCGGAATAGACCCTGAAACCATCAAACGAATCTTTGACCCCTATTTTACGACCAATGAGCCAGGCAAAAGTTCTGGTATGGGACTGTCCATTGTGCATGGCATTGTCAAAAACCATAATGGTGCTATTTTGGTTGACAGCAAGCTTGGCAAAGGCACCACTATAACTCTTCTATTCCCAGTGGTTGATGCAAAACCCAAGGTTGAAATTCATACCATGGATGAACTTACCCGTGGTACGGAAACAATCCTTTTTGTTGATGATGAAGAACCCATCAGGATTATGGGAAAATTAATGCTGAAAAGGCTTGGCTACAGTGTTAAAACAAGTCGGAATCCTAGAGAAGCACTGGATTTGTTCCAGTCAAAACCTGATTACTTTGATCTGGTAATAACGGATATGACCATGCCCGGGATGACCGGTGCTCAATTGTCTGAAAAATTATTGGAAATTCGACCTGATATTCCTATCATCCTCTGTACTGGCCATAGTTCACTCATTAATGAGGCAAAAGCCAAAAAACTTGGGATGGCAGGCTATATTATGAAACCAATGTCGATTTCAAGACTGGCAAAATCTATACGAAAGGTTTTAGATAAAGGACTTAAGGCCGAAAGTTGAGTAAATTATAAACCGATTTTAATGTCTTGAGACAAGAATAATTGCTATCGTCATTTTTTGGAATTAAAACCTTATAAAAATATAACCGCCTTCAGCATATCCCAACTTCCTGAACATGAAATTATAATTATATGATAATCCTTTATAGAAGGTATCAAAAGAAACCTGATAGGGAAAGGTTTGAGAAGAATCAACATCCAGGAGGGTGACTTTTCCGGACACAGAATCAAACCCGCCCACGGGAGATATATGGGGGATGTGAAGGGCCTGTATAAAACTGCCCTGATCAAAATGTGAAATGATCAGGCAATTGCCTTTTTTTTCAAATTGTTCAAGTCTATGGTACAGCACCTGTTTGATCTCCTTTGATCTTACAGGGTCACCTGTCGTCTGAACCATTTCAACTAATTGACAGGGGATATAGTACGCCGCAAGGCTGCTTTTTACGACCTGGTACAGGGTATGGAGGGGAAGGCCCCTGCGACCTTTATACCCGGTATCACTCATCCGCTCTTTCCAGTGAGCCGTTTTCACCTTTTCAAGCAAATCCTGCTGGGTCACGACAGGACCATTCAAAGCACCTTGTTTATCAAGAAGAGTATTCACCACGGAGACAATGGTGGCAACAGAACAGGAGGATTCATGGAATTGTTTGACATGGTGTTTGAACAACCCGTCTTTTATACTATTCCCAATATTTTCATAGGGGGTTTTAATATAAACTCCCTGATCATTTCCAAAGGGTCCGGTCTTTGTAAATTTCTGGAAAACGTATAGTATATAAAGACAGGGACGGATCACCCATTTTAAAAAAATCATAGCTTATTCTTATTTACCATTAAAATTTTCTTTAAATAATGCCCTGTATAGCTTTTGAAAGATCTTGCAATTTTTTCAGGCGGCCCCTGGGCAATGATTTCCCCTCCGCTGCTGCCCCCTTCAGGCCCAAGGTCAATAATCCAGTCTGCCGTTTTAATGACATCCAGATTGTGTTCAATAATGATCACAGTATTGCCTGCGTTTGTCAATCTGGAAAGAACTTTCAACAAAAGCTTTACATCCTGAAAATGGAGCCCTGTGGTGGGTTCATCAAGAATATAGAGGGTATCCCCCGTATCCCGCTTGGCAAGTTCACGGGCAAGCTTGATTCTCTGGGCTTCTCCCCCTGAAAGCGTGGTGGCTGCCTGTCCCAGTTTGATATAGGAAAGCCCCACATCCATCAAGGTATTCAGGATATGTAGAATTTTCGGATGGCTCATGAACAGATCTCTTGCCTGAACAACGGAAAGATCCAGAATATCTGAAATGGAATGATCCTTATACATGATTTCAAGGGTTGCCCGGTTAAAGCGTTTACCATGACATACTTCACAGGGGACAAACACATCTGCTAAAAAATGCATTTCCACTTTAATATGTCCATCGCCTTTACAGGCCTCACATCTGCCGCCCTTGACATTAAAAGAATACCTTCCCTTTTTATATCCCCGGGCCTTGGATTCCCGTAGCAAAGCAAAAAAATCCCGGATATGGTCAAATACTTTGGTGTATGTGGCAGGATTGCTTCTTGGGGTCCGGCCGATGGGCTTTTGATCAATATTAATAATTTTGTTTAAATGGGATAGCCCCATGATTTTCTCATGCCTGCCCACGATCATTTGTGAACCATGAAGATTAACAGCCAGGGCCGGATATAAAATCTGATTGATCAGGGTTGACTTGCCGGCCCCTGAAACGCCTGTTATTGCAACAAGTAAACTCAGGGGTATTTTTACAGTAACATCTTTCAGGTTATTTTCCGATGCCTTGACAATGGTGACCCATTTATTCCCGCAGGTTTCAGGGGTTTTTCTTTTTTTTGGAATTTCTATCTGGTCTTTACCAGTTAGAAATCTACCAGTGATGGATGCCGGGTTCTCTTTAATCTGATCCGGTGTGCCCTGGGCCACGATCTCTCCGCCAAGGTGACCTGCTCCGGGACCGATATCCACGATCCAGTCTGATTTTTCCATGGTTTCCTGATCATGTTCCACAATAATCAGGGTGTTGCCAATATCCCGCAAATGATGAAGGGTCTGCAATAGTTTAATATTATCTTTCTGATGCAGCCCAATGGAAGGCTCATCCAGAATATAGAGGACCCCGGTAAGTTCAGATCCCACCTGGGATGCAAGCCGGATTCTCTGGGATTCACCTCCGGAAAGGGTTGGACCGCTCCTGTCCAGGGATAGATAATCCAGGCCCACATTTACAAGAAATCCAAGCCGGTCTGATATTTCCTTTAACAATTCTTCGGCTATCAGCATCATATTTCCGCTCAGGTTCATTCCATTAACAAAACCAAAAGCCTGCCTGATAGTCATGGCCGTCAAATCAACAATTGATTTTTCATTGATATGGACATGGAGCACCTCATTTTTCAGCCGCTTGCCTTCACAGGCAGGACAGGTGCTGGCTGTCATAAATGCGGAATAGTAT
>JAHJDU010000213.1 GCA_018812385.1 Pseudomonadota bacterium | reverse complement strand
CGCTTTGTGCTGCCACAAAGGTTTCACTGACATCCTCATTTTTATTCCGGCCCAGAAAAAAATAATGCAAATTGATCAAGGCATGAATCAGGGATTTCCCATCTTTATCAAAAAAATAGGTCTCAGCTGCCTTTATGGGTCCTAATGACCCTGATTCAGAATCCGGGGTTCCATTGCAGAAAACCGGCAGCACATTAATCTGTCTTGCCCTGAATGCCTCAATCAGGGCATTTTCCAAACCAGCATCTCCATTTGTAAAGGTGTGTCTGGAAAAAAGAATTCCAACGGTCATGTCATGCTCAAAGGGATGGGCAGCCATAAAATCTTTAATGGTTTCATACACCTGCCAATCCGGCGGGCACAAAATTCCCTGCCAGGGCATGGGAACCGGGTCAAGGATTTCGATTTCAGGCTGTAAAAAATGGGCTGTATATTCCAGAAGCCGTTTATAATTTTCCTTTCCCCCTTCTGCCATATATCCATAGGCTATTGCACAGTCTGACGGAGAAACAGTGGCACAGAGTCCCCAGTTGGTGGGGTCAAAGGATATAGTTACAATAGTGGTTTTCTTATTGATTTCGTCAACTCTTGCTCTAATTTCTTCAAAAAAGGCATCATGTGTCCAGTATAACAGTACAGCATCGGCTGTTTCGGCAGCTTTAAAAAAATTTTCCAGAACATCAGAATCATTCACAATTTCTTTTTGAGAAAAAATTGTCAGATCCACATGACAGCTTTCCTTTGCAGCCTTTATAAATGCCGGCAAATACGATCCCCACATGATGGACACGATGTTTATTTTTTTATTTTCTGCCATGATAAACCTTTTAATTTAATAGTTCTTTATTGGTTCTATTTTCAGACACTAAATTCAACTGGCTCAACTGGATTTAAGGGAATCGTATAAGGATATCCATTGATCCTGTTAATGTTCACCTCAATTTTATATACCATTTCTATGATCTTGGGGGTCATAACTTCCAAAGGTGTGCCATTACAGATTATACAGCCTGATTTGAGCATCACGATTCTGTCAGAAAATCTGGATGCCAGATTCAGACTGTGCATGGCCATGATAATGCCAATATTTTTCTTTTGTGCAAGCTTTTTTAACATGTCCATCACCTCTAATTGATGACGGACATCAAGGTTACTGCTGGGTTCATCAAGAACAAGATAATCAGGTTCCTGGGCAATTGCCCTGGCAATCAGCACCTTTTGTTTCTGCCCCCCGCTGATCCGGTCAAAATCCTTAAGTCCCAGATGATTAAGATTCATGGATATAAGAACCTTGGCCACAACTTCTAAATCCTTGTCAGAAGGAACAAACCTCACATAGGGTTTTCTTCCCATGAGCACAGTATCAAACACTGTCATGGGAAATTTTGATGGAAAGGCCTGGGGAACATACCCTATCAATCGTGCACGATGTGTTGGAGACATCTTTAAAATATCCATGTCATCATCCATCTTAATAAAACCGGAACAGGGTTTTATCATACCCAAAAGACACTTTAAAAGAGTGGTTTTGCCCACGCCGTTAGGCCCTAGCACACTTATAATCTCCCCTTTTTTTACGTTCAGATCAATATCTTTGAGTACACAGGTTTTTCCATAATTAAAGCTAAGGTTCCCAACTTGAAGCATTACCAGTACTCCTTTGTTTTTTTAATCAAAAGGTACAAAAAAAACGGAACTCCGATAAAGGAAGTAACAATCCCGATGGGAATAACATGGGGCAGCCAGACCGTCCTCCCAAGAGTATCGGCGGAAAGTACCAGAACACCCCCGATCAGAGCAGAAGCCGGGATCAAAAACAGATTATCACTGCCAAATAACATTCTTGCAATATGAGGTGCCACAAGCCCGATAAAACCAACCACCCCCGTAAAACAGATAGCGCCTGAGGTCATCAGGGAAGCCATGGTAATGGAAAGCATTCTCACTCCTGAGACATTAACCCCTAAAGCCCTGGCAGATTCATCTCCTGCTGTCATGAGGTTAAAATCAAAGGCAAACCTGAATATAAAGGGCATGGGAACAAGAATCATTATACCGGACATGACAATTTCTCTGTATCCGGCCTTGGAAAGACTGCCAAAGAACCAGAATACAATCCCGTGGACTTCCTCCTTTGTTCCGAGATACTGGAGAAAGGAACTCAATGATGAAAATAAAAACATCAGGGCAATACCTGTAAGAATCATGGTTTCTGCTGTAGCACCCTTATATCTGCTCACACCCAATATAATCAATGAAGATAAAAGGGTAAAAATAAACGCCCATGTAACAACTGCATATTCATTGACAAGACCGTTAAAAAACACAATGGCAATAACAGCACCGAAACCTGCACTGGAACCAATTCCAAGTGTAAAGGGAGATGCCAGGGGATTTCTTAAGACAGCCTGAAAAACAGCACCGGAGGTGCCAAGACCAATGCCGATAAGCAGGGCCATAATCACCCTGGGAAGTCTCAAATTCCAGACAATGGATCTGGCCATACCATTATCTGTTATAAGTGCCAGAATCGAATCTGTAACACTGATGGAAGATGCCCCAACACAAAGCGCGATAACAGCAATAACTGAGGCTATCAGAAAAAAGGCTGCCAACAGAACAAGGCTGCGGTATTTCAATGTCTTATACTGGTTTTTCATATCCTGATTTTTAATGGTTGGGCAATCTGTATTCACTTGCTTCCTCTGGACAAATTATTTGAAATATATACGCCCTGGAATGGAATTTTTTGGAAGGATTCAAGATATTCTCTATGAATTTGTTCAGGGTCAAGGTCGTTAAACAGCCGGGGATAAATACATTTTGCCATATAAGCCACCCCGATTACTGCCCTCGGACCTGTCCAGATACCACTGTCAAGCACATGAACCCTGCCGTTTTTTACTGCCGGGATCAGATTCCAGGACGGACGGTCTGCCAGCTCATCCCGGATACTATTAAAAAACACCCTGTCCTTTCTCTTAAAACCGTTTCCCCAGGCTGTTGTTTTAAAAATCACATCCGGTTGTTTAGATATAACCCATTCCGAAGTGATTTCCGAATAGGGAACCTTAAACTCATCAGCAAGATTCTTTCCGCCTGCATAGACACACATGTCATGCCCGCCAGACCCGGGACCTGTAGTATGAAAGGCTGAATAGCTCTCCACATAAACCAGAGGCTTTTCTTTGACCTTGGAAAATTGTTTTTGAATAGCATCCAATTTTTTGTCATACCATGCTCCGAGCGTTTCTGCCTGCTGTTCTCTGCCAATAATTTTGCCCAGAATTCTAATTTCCTTTACAATTGTTCCAAGCTTGTAAAAATTTAATCTGAGCACCTGTATCCCAAAAGGAGAAAGTTGTTTTTCCAGTTCTGTTCCAGGATTATTCTCATAAGCTATCACTATTGAAGGGTTTAAATCGGCAATAAGTTCGGCATTGGCATTCTTCCAGGAGCCCACTCTCGGCCTGTCTAAAAATTCCCGGAAAAAGGCATTATCCTTATCAATTTCGGAATAGATCCCTTTGACAAGGTCCTGGGCCCCCAGTGAACGCAACACCTCAAGAACATCTGAATTAAGAACGACAATACTTTGAACCGGTATGTTAACAGATATTTGTCTGCCAAATGCATCTTCAATAACAATGGATTGTGCGACTTCCCCGGCCCAGGACGTTCCCCGGGCAGATATTATGATCAGGATAATCAGGCCGGACAAGAAAAAGCCGGCCGTATAAAATCCTTTAGAACTTGAAAGCAACCTCTGCAAAATAGCTCCTTCCCTCTTCTTTGTAATACTGGTAATATTCCCTATCCAGGATATTGTTCACACAAACAGAAAGATCCCAGCACTTAAACGGACTCCAGGTCACTTTGGTATCAAGGTAAAAAGCTGGTTCATAGGTCGAATATACCCCTTCTGCAACATCCGAGTTGTCAGAATTATTGTAAATCTTAGAAAAATAACGACCTGTAAGACTTGCCTTGTACTGGTCGGCTTTAAAATCAAGTCCAAGGTTAAACGCATTCTCAGGTATCCCGGTTACCTGTTTGCCTTCACTGTCGGGGTCTGTGACATTTTCCCGTATCTCCGCGTTTGTATAGGTATAATTCCCCCAGATGGAAAAGTAATCATTCATGGTCCAGGATGAAGCAAGCTCAAGCCCCAGGGTTCTTGCCTTGCCTGCATTGGTTCTGGTTTTGATTGAGCCGTCTGTCTTATAGTAAATCAAGTCATCTATTTCATTCCAGAATCCTGTTAAACCAAATTTTATCCGCTTATTATAAAAAGACTGATCAATCCCGGCCTCTGCCGTACGAACGGTTTCCGGCTTAAGATAGGGATTGCTCTGGTAAGTTGTGCTCCCTGAAGTCCATGTCCGGTAAAGCTCATACAAGGTTGGTGCACGAAAAGCCTGGCCAACTGAGCTTTTTAACACCGTATCAGACCAGGGTTTCCATACGACGGACAGTTTGGGGCTCAGGCTGGATTCAGTATTTGTGGCATAATTGGTTTCCGAACCTGTATTCCCGGACAACCCGTCAGAGACCTTCCAATAATCATATCGTGCGCCCAAATAAAGGGTAATTTTTTCATCCAGGTTCCATTCATCCTGGGCATACATGGACCATGTCCAGCTCTTGCCACCCATCTGATAGGTTGAGTCACTCTTTCCCGAATAACTCCTATAATACGGAATGTCATATGCATTGGTATCAGACTCGCCTGTTCTGTAGCTGGTACCCATGGTGAGATAGTGAGATTCGCCAATGGGTAAATCCCCCTGGATCTCAAAAAACAGGGAATTGTTGTCTGTCTCATTAAGGGTTCCTGCCGAATTGTAATAATCTGCCATTCCTGATCCCGATTCCGTAGTATATCGGTCTTCAACATCATGAAAACTAGCTTTCAGGCTGACATTAACGATTTGATACATTTCCTCATACCCCAGAGAAAAAATATCTGTCTTGTTGTCACCAATACCGGTATAGCCGATAAAATCATTGGGCTGGAACCTGGCCCTTAAACCTGATCCGGAATCTGCATAGGTGGTACTATCTCCAAAAGTCCCCATATAGGTGTTGGGAGGGCCATAATCATATTCATGTTTTCCTGATACAAGGGAAAAAGAAAGTTTTCCCGTATCTGTAACATCATATACGGCTTTCCCGCTGAGGGTCTCTTTTTTTGCACTATTGTCACCTTTATCACCTACCACCCATTTGTCCTGAGTATTGGTGTTATTCTTCATGGCATACCCGCCGGACACGTTTCCTGCCCCGCTTGAAATTGTGCTTAAAACCGGTGTTGTCGGATATCCGTCAGTGCTCTCGGCTTCATAGCCTACCCTTAAACTGAATTTATCTTTAAACCGGGTACCGCAACTTGCGCTGTACCGATAGGTTCCGTTATTTCCCATCCCTGCCTTGATCAGACCCTGGGTTTTGTCCGGTGTCCGGGTAATGATATTAATGACCCCGCCCATGGCATTTCCGCCATAAAGTGCTGATGCAGGTCCTTTGACGACCTCAATTTTCTCAACACTTTCTATGGGCAGCATCCCCCACTCAACACCGCCTGTATAGGCATCGTTGAGTGGCTGACCATCAATAAGGATAAGGGTGTACTGATCATGATTAAATCCCCTGAGTCTTACAGAGCTTGTGGAATCCATCAATCCTTTGTTTCTTTTTACAAAAACTCCCGGAATAATTGAAAATGCATCATCAATGGTCTTGATATCCCGGTTTTCAAGATCCTGCCTGGATACGATATGAATGCTTCCCGGCGCATTGCTGATTTCTTCTTTTGTTTTAGTCGCAGTCACGACAATATCATCCAGCCGGAATATGGTTTCATCTTCCTGTTTCTGGCCTGCAAAACAAACAACACCTGATAAAAAAAGTACAATCGTACATAAAATAATAACAATCTTATTCATAAATCTTCTCCTTTAATCATTTTGTCAGTACAATAAAGATATTTCCCAGAACCGGGTGTATTGACGAGCTGTTACCACAGTGTTATAAGGAGGGTGCAAGCCCCCTGAATATCAAATAGATTTCAAGGGGACTTCCCCGGAAGACAGCATGTTTCTTTGATCGGATACTGTGCTGTCTTCCTATTTTTATCTTAATTTTGTACTTAACAGTTTCTTATGTTAATGTTTTTTACGCTAAAATATCTCCCCCAAAAAAAAAGCCAAGAGTCCTAAATAGAATTCTTTCTATCAGGCCTTCTTGGCTTATATTCAAATCTTGATCTTATCTTGATCTTAAATTTTAACTACTGCAATTTCGATTGCAATTTTTCAAAGGTAATACTGAATCTGAAATCCCTTGTCAACAATAAATCCGTAACAACGACATGTTATTAAATTTTACTTATGTGAATGATCATGGGGGTCTTTTCCATGATCGCTGTGGTCATGATCATGAGGTCCATGTGTATCTGTATGATCATGGATTTTTTCTCCGTCATGGCTATGGCTGTGTTCGTGGTCATGTGCATGAATATGGCTGTGAGGATGATCGTGTTCCTTACCATCGTGTTGATGGAGATGGTCATGCTCATGGCTGTGATCATGGTCGTGCTTGTGACTGTGCTTGTGTTTGTTGAGGTTGACTTCCATTGTATGTCTCCTTTTTATTAAAAATTTCAATAAACAAAAACTTTTGCGTTTCAGAGTGTGATAATGGGATCAACTGTTTTTTAGTATAATTGCTTTACGCATGAAAATCAATTTTTAATTTTAGTTATTGCAGCAGATTCCAAATTGTCCAGAAGCCTTTTCAGGTCAAAACCATAAATGGCCGACACGTTGTGAATGGTTTCAAAAAGAGACTTGCAGCAAATGCACTCTCCTGCAAGCGCATCGTATCTCTTAAATACCTGCAGGGTTTCCTTATAAGCTGCCACAACATCAAGGACTGTCATTTCCGGATTGATGAGTTGCCGGCCACCATTTTTCTTATTGCACATTATATTCCTTTAATACCTTTTCCAGAGCCCGGGGGATATGCGATATAATTTCGCAAACCTGGGTGGCAGGGGTCGATTTGGCATTAAATCCGGCAACCCGGTTAACTTTTGCTGCAATTTTTGCTGCTTTTGAAATTTGTATTCCTGTCCCTGCAATGGCTGTGACAATGCCGGTAATTGTATCCCCCGTCCCTCCCATGGCCTCCATGGCTTCGGCCATTGGGTTGTCAACAGAAAAAATGACACCATCTTTATCTGCAATATAGTCTGTTGCCCCTTTTACGAGCAAATTTTTTGCTGCATTTCCATGCAGGTACGCCCGACTGATAAGATCCGGAATCTTATTGTCATCGTGTAAGATAAACCCCCGGGTGTAAAATGGGTGTGGTGCGGTTTCATCGGCAAGAAACGCCAGTTCTCCCACATCCGGTGTAAAAAGGTCATAGGACTGAGCCTGACCGCTCATCTTGGCTGCATACATAAACCCGGCATCTGCTATCAGCACTGGTTTTTTTTTCAAATCATTCAGCATGAACAAAATCCGGTTATGCCAGTCTACATCCGGCTGAAGGTAATGGAATACAATGGTATGAAAATCAATTTGAGACCTGTTTTCAACCAGATATCGATACAGCTCGCGGCTGCCGCTGCCAAGTCCGATATCCCCTGCAATAAACCCGATTATGTCCTTTGGGCCCAATACTTTCAGAGTATTGACCATAGCGCCTAAAAGCGCCGGGGTTCCCCGGTTCACCTGAACATGTTTTCCATCAATACTGAGCCTGTTTTCAACCATATCCACTTTACCCACTGTCAGGGGAAAATCCGGGTCCGGTACTGTGCCTACCACTGCGAGCATTTTTTCTGCATCTCCTTAAAAGCAAGTCCAAGGGCATAGCCGCAGAGGGTATGCCCGATGTCCAGGGGGTTGGGAGCCTGTGCCATGGTTTTGCCCACAAGCATGAAAGCAAGATATGGCACATCCGGGCAACCGCCTCCGGAAACATTGACGATCAATTGGGTGCTTTTTTCCACAGTGATTTTCATATTGGCAGCCCTGATCATGAGGAATTCTCCAAAATCCTTTATATGAAAAAGGTCAACCGGCTGGAGCAACGGACTGGTTACAGGAACCGTCTTAATAGGCGGAATCCCTGCCTTCTCAAGGAGTCGCAGAATATCGAGCTCCTGAATCAAAGGAAACTCAATCACAAGATCACATCCGGTTTGAATCTCTGGTGGCGGGCCCATTACCCTGATTTCCCAGTCATTTTCCTTTAAAAGCTTTTGGGCAGCAATGACCTCGCTTGTATTTTCAAACACAAGAATACCCAGTTCTGCACGGGAAAAATTATGCTGTTTTTTTTCTTTGAATAATTTTAATTTAAACAAAAGAGATACCTCTTACGTCATTAATCCTTTACAATTGTAATTTGGTATTCATCCCCCTGCTGCCGGATATCAGTGACATTGTATTTTTTACTTTCCGCAGCCCTTGAGACATTCTCTTTTGAAGCATCCGTATCCACAAGCATAATTATCGTGCTTTCATTCCCTGATTTAATGGCTTCCATAAACATTAACACTGGCTGAGGACATGAAAACCCTCTTGCATCAATCGTTATACTCACGGCTATACTCCTTTGATATTTTTTCTCATTGTAAATCCGATAAACAGGCAGACGATAAGCCCGACTGCTACAGCAGCAATTCCATGGGGGCCAACACCCTTGGGAGAACTGGCCAGTCCGAAATTATGAGCAATGGCAGCCCCCATAATCATTCCCAGAACAAAGATGGCGGCATCACCATCCCCTTCACCTGAAAGAAACAGCTGACGTCCGGGGCATCCTCCTGCCAGGGCAAAGGCAAGGCCTGCAAGCACCATTCCTGCAAAATTCCAGACCTGCATGGTATGGGCAACGGGCTGTCCTTCAAACCCGGGATGAAACTGACCCAGAATAAAATTTGTAACAAATGCAAATAGTACAAGAGAAATTAATCCCGTTAATAGATGAATATGGCGAAACAAAATCAGATCCCGAAAAGCGCCCATGGTGCAGAACCGGCTTCTTTGGGCGATAAACCCGATCACAAGTCCGATCACAAGAGATATAAACAATGGTGCATGCATGGCCCCGGGACCTTTAAGGCTGTAAAACAAGACCCCGCTTTTATTTTCTCCTGCCACCTGGGGGTAAAGAAACATCAGGCATAAAAAACCCAGCATGATAAGGGGGAACACCAGGCCGACACTTTTATGGGTTGCCTGGCTTCTGCCCAGGTTGTACCCGTTTTTTAAAAAGAGAACACCGATCCAGATCCCCCCTGCCAGTCCCAGCAGGCCAATAATGGCATTGCCATCCCCACCGGCAAGGCGAAGCAGGGCACGCCAGGGGCAGCCTAAAAAAACCAGGGCTCCGATCATGGCAAAAACACCCAGAACAAACCGGACAATGGGTGCAGATCCGCTACGGGGTTTAAATTCCTTAAAACTTAACGCAGCAATTAAAGCGCCTAAAACAAAGCCAATAATCTCCGGACGCATATATTGCACCACGCCTGCCATGTGAAGTCCTAAGGCTCCTGCAATATCCCTTTCAAAGCATGCCACACAGATCCCCATGTTTCCCGGGTTCCCAAGCTTCTGCAGAACTCCAGCTAAAATACCGATACCTGCGCCGACACAGATAATACCCCATCGGCCGGCAAAAAAATTCTTAACCATTTTATTTCATCCTTTTAAAAATATTAGTATAGTTCAACACACCACACTCGGTTGGGCATCTTTCCCACAGGTTGTTTGGAAAGTCCAATTGATAATTTAAATTTGGAAAATGGTTTCCATAGAAGAAGTCAATACAGGCTATGATATTTCTGTTTTTAATTGAAGCAACCATTGAAATCATTGATGTGGAAATGGGCAAATCGCCTGAGTATTTGACGGTAGGCAAAACACCTCTTGAGAGGGTGCATAAATTGCTGTCAAAGCTCCATTCTATAAGGGTTAGCAAGGATATGGGATCCCTTGTTTCTAAGGAAGCGGAGGTGTTGTTGAACAAATTTGTTCAACAGGTAGAGATAGTTTTCAAAAATCTGCCTAAGCCGTTGAAATGGCAGTCTTTTCTGATGCATGACCTGATTTTGCTAACCGACATTCCCTCAAAGCCAATATCAATTATACTATAACCTAAAAATTGCAGTATAAGTAAATATTCGGTTTGTTTAAAATTTTAAAAAAAGTTCGGAACACAAGCAATTTTCACTACTGTCAGCCAACCAGTCGTCTTCTAAATCAGTATAATAAAGCTGTTAAATTCATTCATTGAGCCTTACCTTTAATGATTGAATAGACCTGGCTGCAAAATTTGATACTTTACAATAATTGAGAAAATGTTCTATCTTGATTTCCAGCATAGAGAATCTCCTTTTTTTTGGGAGAAAAGTTAAAAATTTCTGTTTTGGGAGTTTCTCTATGCTTTTACTATAATTTTAAAACCTTACAAATCCTTTTTTGTGCTAACCGTGGGGTTTGGGGGTTATATGGCGTTAAATTTAATGAAAAAAAGGAGGTAAATTATGACCAATTTTTTGTTTGTGTTAAGTCAGGATGACAATGAAAAGGCGACCAGGTGTTTTCAATTCGCCAAAATTGCTCATTCAAAAGGACACGCTGTCAATGTTTTCATGATAGACGGTGGTGTATTGTGGACAAATAATGAAAGAGATTTTACACAGAAAACGGAAACAGGTGATTGCCCAAATGATTATTTACCATACTTGGTAGAAAATGAAGTTCCGATTGGTGTTTGAATTCCCTGTGCCAAGAATCGTCAGGTTGACGAGTCAAAATTCTTTTCAAACATGATTTTAGATGGTGGCCCACATTTGATAGATTTAGCTGCAGAAGCCAAAGTTTTTAATTTTTAAAAATAGTGTTTATGTATTTTTCTTTCTTATGGAATAAAATTTTTTCGGTGAATTTAATCTGTATATTGCCATATAACAACAGGATTCAGGCTGACACAAAAAGCCGGCGCGATTTTATGCTAGATCGAAATGTCTTAACCGGCTTTTTGTGCAACTGATCCTGAGCGTTGGCCTCCATGTTGGCCTTGACAGAAAGTTTCAATGATGTATAAATGTATAATTGTGGTGTATGCATTACTGGAGGTGTAGCATGATAAGAACCCAAATATATCTGACAGATCGTCAACGTTCAGAATTAGCAGCCATTTCAAAAACTTTTGGGAAAAAACAAAGTGAACTTATACGAGAAGCCGTTGACAGTCTCATCGACAAAGCAGGTCACAGTCGGCGGGAAATTGTATTACGGGAGGCTGCTGGAATCTGGAAAGACCGCGCGAATCTTCCTGACTTTAAGGCAATACGGGCTGAATGGGACAGGGACTAATTATGGCAGAATCACTTCTTCTTGACACAGACGTACTGATAGATTTTTTGCGTGGTTATAGAAAGGCTGTAAATTTTGTTAATGCAAATTCTTCTCGGATCATTCTGTCGTCTATCGTTGTTGCAGAACTGTATGCCGGTGTAAAAGGGGAATCAGAACTAAAAGTGTTAGAGAATTTTATCTCTCTCTTCCGGGTTATCCCTGTAACTTCTGAAATCGCCAAAACCGGGGGACTCTATAAGCGCGATTATGGCAAGTCACATGCTGTGGGATTAGCAGACGCAATTATAGCTGCTACCTGCGAAGCAGGAAATGCAGAGTTAAAGACACTAAATGTCAAGCATTACCCGATGATAAAGGGCCTAAAACCAACCTATAAAAAGTAGAAGGCCAACAAACAAATGCATCTGGGGAATACCAAGCAGGTTTGTAAGATTTTAAAATCAAGCTATAGAGGATCTGACAGCACATTGAGTACATAGGGATAATTGACCATGATGGAGGGCGGGCTGAAAGCAGTACTGGCTGGTATTATAACTGACGCTGATCAGTCAGGGGCATTTTATTTCAAAAACTAACCGGACATCACTGATCTCAAATATACTTTGTCAGTTAAATTCAAATTTCACAGGAATTTTAACCCACATTTCTTCAGGCACGCCATTTTTTTTGCCTGGTTCAAAGAGCCAGTTTTTAACAGTTTTGAAAGCCTGGTTATCAAGGGATTTATACCCGCTGGACTTAAAAATCTTTAAAGAGTTAACTTCACCTTTTTCTGAAACCAGCACAATTAGTTCGACTGTTCCCACGTAGCCTCTTTTTTTAGCGATAACAGGATAAACAGGCAAAGGGTTTTTCTTGTAAAGCGGTTTTGCAAATTCAATATGGGCATCCTGTTGTGTGATATTTTCTTTTTTTTGAGGAATTGTTTTTTTTAAGGTTGCAGGTTGTACTTGAAAATTTTGATTTTTGACCGCTTTGATCGGCTTTGCTTCAACCACTTTAACAGGATTTGATTCTTTCTCTATCACTTCTTTTTGTTTTACCTTTTTTTCAGACTTAGTCAGATCTTTTTTCTTAAGAATATTAGTGGTTTTCTTTTTCGGGGTAATAGATATGGTTTTTTGGGGATTTGGTATGATTTTTTCTATTTCGTTTGTTGAATGGGTTTCTTTTACAGGTTTGTCTGGTTTAAGAGATGTTTTTTCTATTATAGGCTGCCTGTGGGAGAGAGTGACCATAACCGGTTTGATTTTTTTGGGTAAAATCTCATTTTTTTTAAATAAGGAGGGCATATATGCCATCAGTGCGACATGAAAACCTATGGCAATTATGGCAGGTACTAAAATACGCCTCATATTTAAATTGTGTCTTTCGGGTCAGTTTGTAAAGAAATCTGATTCAATCCCGCCATTCTGATTTTATCTAAAACTTTAAAAAGATTTTGATAGGTGATACTTTTATCTGCAAAAAGAAGAACGATTGGTTTTTTTTCTTTTTTTGCCTTTTCCTCAAGTATTTGAGTTAGATGTTCCAGGTCAACCAATTCTTTGTTGACAAAGATTAAGTTGTCTTTATTTATGGTAACTGACAGAATTGTATCTTTTTCAGGGTTGCCAACAGAGGATTCAGGCAGAGTGACGGGCATGCCTTTGTGCACGGCCATGGAGAGCATGGTATAGATAAACACAACCAGAAGAAGGAAAACAACATCAATCAAAGGCAGCATTTCGATCCTGGGTTTATTATTTTCAGGTAATAAAATTTTCATTTCATTTCTTTTGGGGTGTTTTTTTTGTTAAGCAGAATCTGTTCATAAACAATTTCAAAGCTGGTGGCATATTTTTCCATGATTCCTGCTGCTCGCTTGATTCTTGAGTTAAAGTAGTTGTAGGGGAAAACTGTTATGATGGAAATAGATAAACCTGTTGCAGTTGTTATCAGGGCCTGAGCAATACCTGCCGTTACAGCCTGGGGGTTTTCAATCCCTGATGTTCCCAGCATGTCAAAGGAATTGATGATTCCCATAACAGTACCCAATATGCCCATAAGCGGGGCAACGGTTATCATGGTATCCAAAGCTCCCATAAATCTTTGCATCCCATTGATTTCGTCTGCGGCTGATGATTCCATGGCCTTGATCAGAGAATATTCACGATGAAGAATCCCGCTTATAATCATTCTGATGACATAATTGTTTGATCCCGATGCCTTTTGGCGAACAAGATCCCAGTCACCCTGCCTTGTAAGCTTTAAAACTTCATCCAAAAGTTTTTGATTTCTCTGCATGCCAATTCCAATCCAGAAAAATGTCCGCTCAATGATAATGGTCAAAGAAATGATTGAGCACAACAGCAAAGGATACATGATGGGCCCACCATTATTAAATGTTTCAATCATAGGATAGGATTCTCCTTTTTATTTAAAGCATTTTGGGTGACAAGAAAGACACATGGCTTTTTCGACACGGGATTTTTCTGGATCAATACTCTTGCATTGTAAACTTCCCGTATCGATTTTTCAGAAAGAACCTGTTCGCAGGTCCCGGTTTGATAAATGGTTCCATTTTTTCCATTCAGCAAAACAAGCCTGTCAGAATATTCTGCTGCCAGGTTTAAATCGTGAATCACCATCAGTACAGAGATAGAGAGCGTCTTTTTAAGACAGCTTATCAATTCAAGAATTTGAATCTGGTGCGTTATATCAAGATGAGATGTCGGTTCATCAAGGATCAGAAGCATGGGTTCCTGGGTTAAAGCCCTGGCAATGGCTGCAAGTTGCCTTTCCCCTCCGCTTATTTCATTGATGGGGGCGTGCGCAAGTTTTAAAATGCCGGTAAGCTCCATATATTTATGGGCCAGAGCAATGTCTTTGGCAGTTTCAAAGAATTGATATTTTTTAAAAAACGGCAGTCTTCCTAAAAGGACATATTCTTCAACACTCATGGAAACAGGTTCCGGGGATTGCATGACAACTGCAATATGCCTGGCCAATTGCTTGTTTGACATTGTTTGAATATTTTTACCTTTTATATAAATATTTCCTTTTTCAGGCTTGTTTATCTTTGAAATGATTTTTATCAGGGTTGTTTTCCCACAGCCATTAGGGCCGATGATTGAAATGAATTCACCCGGATCTGTTGAAAAACTTATATCTTTTAGTACACTTTTTTCGTGGTATTTGAAGCTTAAGTTATCAATGAAGAGAATCTGGTTCATAAGGTCACCTGCTTTCTTGAAAGTACCCAGATGAAAATAACTCCGCCGATGATGCCTGTTATGACACCTACAGGAAGTTCAAGCGGGGATATGACAACCCTTGCAATCACATCACATAGAACTAAAAATGCAGCACCGGCCAGAAATGAACTGATTAGAAGTATCCTATGGTCCGGCCCTGCTATCATGCGCATGAAATGGGGAACAATAAGGCCTGCAAACATGATGATGCCGGCAACAGATACGCTTAATCCCGTTAAAAAGGATGCAATGATAAATAAAAACTTTTTAGTTCTTGTTGTATTGACACCCAGATTTGCGGCTTCGTCTTCACCCAGAAGCAGGGCATTTAAATCAAAGCAGAAAAAATATGAAGCAACAAGCCCGGCAAGGGAGCCGAAAAGCGCCATTTTTATTAAAATTGTGTTGGGTTCATCAAGGGAGCCCATGATCCAGAGAACAATATTTTGAAGATCATCGGTTTTTGAGACAGCCATGAGCAGCATGACCAGGGAGGAGGCAACATAGGAGATCATGACACCTGTTAAAAGCATCCTGTTGGACTTGATGTCTTTTGTATTATTGTTCAAATAATAAACAAGAAAAATGACAAGACTTGCTCCTAAAAAACCTGAAAGAGGATATGCGATAATGCCTATTCTGCTGTAAAAACTAAACACTATATTGATGCATACACCAAGAGACGCTCCTCCTGAAATGCCAAGGGTATAAGGTTCAACCAGGGGGTTTTTAAACATTCCCTGGAGCAGGACGCCGGCAAGGCTTAATGCCCCGCCGATTGAAAGGCCTAATATGATTCTTGGCAATCGTATGCCTAAAAGGATACTGTAATCACTAGTTCCTTTGCCATAAAAAAGGATATGGGGGATGTCTTTTAATTGGATGCCTGCACTGCCCGTGCATAGTGCCAGAAGACTCACAAGAATGACCAGAGCAATGAGGATGATTAAAATAATGGACCAGCGCTTTATCCTGTTTGGTTTCATTTTTTTATATCAGCTCCGGATTTTTAATCGTAGGTTTTAAGTCAATATCAGGATGGATTAAAGATAAAATCTGTTTTAAGCCTTTTACAAAGGTAACAGGAGTCGGGCTTAAGATAAGTTCAGGATCCAGAACATAGATCTGGTTTTTTATGGTGGCATTTAAAGAAGTAAATTTCATCCATCTTTGTTTTTCAATCTCTCCGGCTTTTTTATCTGTTCCCATGGTTGCAATTAAAATAATGTCTGGATTTTCCTTAAGGACTTTTTCCCTGCTGTATATGCCTGATTTTTCATTTTCCGCAATATTTATTCCACCACCATATTTAATATATTCATTGATAAACGTGTCTTTATTGGCAGAATGCAAGGGTTTCATGCCGATCTGGATAAATACCTTTTTTTTAGGAAGACCTGCTGTTTTCAGTTTAATGGCTTCAACTTCTCTTGTGGCAGCTTCTATTATTTTTTTTGCCATGTCTGTCTGCCCGAGAGCCTTGCCGATTGTCATTGTGATCTCACACATTTGAGGAAAGGTTTGTGGGTTTTGGATTTTAGTCACTTTTATTTTCTGATTCTGTAAGATTTGTATTTGTTTTTCCCTTGAAAGCGGGCTTGCAATAACAAGATCAGGGTGCAGGCTGATGATTTTTTCAACATTCATCTGGATAACCGATCCTATTTTCTCTTTAAATTGGGCTTCCTCGGGTGAATTACAATAGCTTGTATTGGCAATCAGCAAATCCTGGGCATTTAACAGATATATGGTTTCTGTAATAATGGGCGATAATGATATGATTTTTTGGGGGATTATGGTATTTGCCTGATTCGGTTTCGGCTGAAGGTTCAGGCGTGTCTGTGCTCCGGTTAAAATTGCATCAAGAGCAGTTTTCAGGGTTACTGGGATTGTATCATCTGAAATCATGTCTTTGACTTCTTCAACTTCATACCCTGCTATGGTATCTGCAATTTTTTTGCACCACATGTAAAAAGAATCCAGGTTTTTGATCAATCCTTTTTCATATTCATCACTGATGGCAAGAGAGGCTTCAATAAATGCGGCATACTCAGGCTCAAGAAGAAGCCGCTCCGCCATGGCTGCTAAATCACTTCGGTTACCCTGACATTCACAGGTTGAAACGGATACAAGCTGGTAGGGATCAATATTTCTTTCTTTCAGACGCTGGAAAATATTTCTTTTGGCAAGGATGCCGTTCTGCTTTAAAACAGCCTCTGTGACACCTTCATAGACCGCCTTTGCAATCAGCTCACCCATTTTTGTGTGTCCCCCGGTATTTTCTATTTTCAGGCCGGAGCCCTGGACCACAAGGATATTGTCAGTGCCCGTGCCCGTGGCTTCATTTACCAGGGGAGTATAGCTGGATCTGATATCCATATCCTCCAGTGCTGCTGTTTTAGCCTCAGTCCCTGAGATGATGGCCCGGGTCATGGCTTTTTTGGAAAGCTTCATATTGGTCAGAAGTATGATATTGATTGTACCGGGCTCATAAAAAGCACCAGTATCCTTTGACGTTCTTATAGCATTGCCCATGACCCCTGCTGTTACAAGGGCAAAAACCTTCATGTCTTTATAGGTTTGGGTTTGAACGGAAAGATTATCCATATCAGCGCCGGTAATTAAAAATGAAGTGGTTTGTTCAGGCCTTTGTATGGCTTTTAAGATGGATGATCGGGTGTGCTCAATACCCCGTTCATGGACCAAGGCCCAGATGGGTGGAGGAATATAATGATTT
>JAHJDU010000212.1 GCA_018812385.1 Pseudomonadota bacterium | reverse complement strand
TTTGGGTATTTTCCCTTCAGGGTCCATGTGCCTGGCAAGTTTCAAAGTACAGATAACCCTTTTGGGAAGGATACCTTCTTTTTCAAGCATATCAACATCAAATTTAGCATTGTGACCCACAAGTATATTCTTATCACCACTCAATAAACCAACCAATTTTTGATATTCATGGCTGTCTTTAAACGCCGGTTTATTTTCAACCATTTCATTTGTAATATGATGAACACACATGGGTTCAATTGCAATTGGTAACGGCGGTTTGAATAGCTGGTTTACAATTTTGCCTGATTCTGTTTTATAAGCGAGCTGGCATAATCTGTCTTCTTTTTCAGTGCCGGTTGTTTCAGAGTCGAGGAATATGAACAAATTTTACTCCGATTCTAATATTTTTTGGATTTTATATGATTATCAAAAAGGCGAGGATGATTCAAGCTATAGAGCCATTAACGAAATATTCCTGCTCAATTATAGATGTGACTAACTCAACGATCAATCAGAATTTATTAATTCTATCGAATTAAATTTATTATAGAAACCTGTCAAAAAAAGAAGTTGCTTCTCTTGTATTTCTTTGATAGCTATCAAGTGTTATTTGATCAGTTATTTTTCGATATTAGACAGAAAAAAAACAGGAGAACTTATTCTTTAACTATAAAACAGGAGAACATCATGAGTTTAAGTATTTTGCTTAAAATTAAATCAGTGGTCACAACTTTTTTTGGTCTATGTATGGTTCTGTTCTATTCTTCATGCTCAAAATCTGCTTAAAAGAGAAATAACTGGATGAAATTGCTAACCACAAGATGAGAAGTTATAATTTTGTATTACAGCGTAGCTTTAACAGGATCAGAATGGATACATTACATTGGTGCAACTATAATTTTATAGTATTCTTGTAATGAATTAAATTGGTGCTGTCAATAATAGAAGTAACTGTTTTTTAATAGACAATGATATTATGAAATGAAGTTCATATTATTTAATTAAATGATAAAAATATGGGTGAGAATTTTAACAATATAAAAGTTTAATTGTAGTATTCATCCATTCACCAAATAATGAAAACTGATCAAAAAAATTGTACTGCATTTGAAACTGATGGGATGGTTGCTGCACTGGGCGCTTTGTATATGAACACTGGATATAAGACTAATGGAATAGACACTACTATACTCTATTTATACTATTTATGACTGATTCGGATGATTCCCATAATTTGTCACAATCAACCCAAAGGTGATCTATATATTATCAACTTGAATGTGAAAGCATGGCCCTGGGTGATGCTCTCGGTCTATATATTTGAATTGGAATTTCTATTCTAAAAAAAATCATACACCATATATGGTGTTGCCTATAACTTTTAAAAAACCAGCCCTATGAATACAAGTCAACACCCAATAGATTATGAATTAACATTAATTTTTGTTGATTTTTCAAAAAAATATTGCGAAGGTTATTTTGTCTTTCTATTTTTTACAAAATATTATCATTTGAAATAGAGGCTTTGTCTTTAAATAGTTATTGAATAGCATACGAGGAAAGCATGACTGAAAATACCTATGAAAAATTGAGAAAGCTAATGAGTCTAAACCCTATGGGATGTCCCCCTGAGCCTGAAATTTTAGAAATTCTCAAACTATTATTTACAGAGGATGAAGCAACGGTTGCTTTAGGTCTTGGATTTTTCCCACTTACAACCAAAGAAGTTTCCCACCGAACGGGTATCAAAGAGAATCTCGTAGAAAAACATTTGGAGTCTCTTGCTAATAAAGGTGTTGTATTCGCTCGAAAAAAGAAAGATTCTTGGGGTTATGCACTTGTTAATACGTTTCATTTATTCGAAAATCCATATCGAAAGGGTATCCATGACGATCTGATTAAGCAGCTCACTCCGTTATGGAAAAAGTACCTTCCTATTTTTGGTAAAAATTTGTGTAGTGAAAAAACAGCATTTTCACGTGTCATCCCAATTAATAAAAAAATTGAAGCGACATCAGAGGTGCTCCCATATGAACAAGTTTCAGAATTGATTGATAAAGCAAAAAATATAGGCATAGGACATTGCTCATGTAGAGAGCTTGAACAAAATTGTGATGCACCAAAAGAAACGTGTATGATGTTCGATAATACATGTAACTATTTGATAGATCGTGGATTTGCAAAACCCATTACAAAAGATGAAGCACTAAAAAAGATAAAAGAATTTGATGAAGCTGGTTTGGTACGATTGGTCAATAATACACAAGACAAATTAGAATTTGTATGCCATTGTTGCTCTTGTTGTTGTGGCATTTTGCGCTCATTTAGCAAGTATGGAAACCTAGGAGCTTTCACTCGCTCAGCTTTTTTACCTGAGCGTAATATGGAAAAATGCATCGGATGTGGAATATGTGCCGATGGTAAATGTCCGACACAGTGCATAGAAATGAATAACGGTAAACCAGATGTTAAGATTGATAAATGTATTGGTTGTGGTATCTGTGCAAGCAGATGCCCTAACGATGCGATCAAATTAATCAGAAGTATAGACATCCCCCATCCCCCCGCTAATTTAATGGAATTTGGTATTAACCTCCTTCAAGAAAAAGGGAAATTAGAAGAATTTATCGAAGTTAATACACCAAAAGCAAAATAGATTTTTATAATGAGGCTATTTTCACTTTAATGTGATCACACCAACCATTAGCCCCACTTTCTTTAAAAAAAGATAGAT
>JAHJDU010000211.1 GCA_018812385.1 Pseudomonadota bacterium | reverse complement strand
TTGAAAACATTAATGGTGGAAAAATTTGAAATTGTAAAAATAAAAGCATAAACTATGCCAAGAAAAACCTAAGTTGGATCACTATACATACTTAAATTGAATTTCCTTGAGCACATCACATATCCGGTCGGCACCAGATCCCTGGAACCAAGACAGCCTATAATGCCCAAAGAATCGAAGTCATAAAAGCTATTTTATAACCTCCATGTCGAACAGGCATAAAATCAAAATATATTACTTTTAATAACAGAATGCGTAAGGGGGAGGGCATGATATAACACTGTTTAAGCATCAGGTATACGAGTGCATCAGGACAGCATCAACCTTTTTAAAAATGGCCTAAATCCTTTGTATCAGGTAGGTTATTTTGATTTTTTTCATCATGCCTGGCTGGAAAGAGGAATGAGTATATCATCGGATTCTTTTCGGTTTAGAGTGACAGAGATAGTCTGGGGTGTTTTTTGAAACCTCAAATGGTAGGACTAAGCCAGTAGTCTGGCCTTTTTAAATAATTTCAACCTGAAAAAATTAAACCTTTAGATCCGAATTTTGAAAATGAATCTCATCGCCAAAGAAAACAAAAGATATCCAATATTGTGGTTGATAGTTTTAGAAAAAGAGAGCCCTACTGACGTTGTATTCTCCTTTCAAAGAAAGCCATCTATGCTCTTACTATAAATGGAAAACGTATTTAATATTTTCTATTGAGTTTTCAGTATAACTTGAAACCGAAATTAATGCTTTCAAGCACACAAAACATTAGAACTCAATATATTTTGTGCATTATATATTGAGTTTTTTTGTGCTGAAAACGCTGTCATACATTTGATCAGTAATCGTTAAGCAGAGAACTATGAATACGGTGGTATGATTTTTTTTGCCATCCCGAGGAAGTATAGACAAAGTCCGCACCATATCAGAATGGATATCATTTAATTTTTCCAATTAAATTTAACGGGGAATGGGTTTATTCGTTTTCGCTTTTTCCCATATATTTGAATTACTTTTTGAAAATTTATTTGTCTTGCACCTCTATTTTTATGATATAAAGAGCTTACTGACCATTAATTTTTTAATTATAATTATTTTCCCATATTGTATTTTTTTCTACCATCGTACAGATAAAAAGGAGAACAGGTTATGAAAGAGTTGATTCAGTATATTGCTAAAGCTCTGGTTGATAATCCGGATCAGGTTGTTGTTGAGGAAAACACGACTCAGCAGACCCTTGTGCTGGAATTAAAGGTTGCAAAAGAAGATATTGGGAAAGTCATTGGTAAAAAAGGCAAAACAGCCCAGGCTATGCGAACTATTTTATCATGCGCATCTGCAAAAACACAAAAAAGGGCCATCCTGGAAATAGTTGAATAATACCCGTTTAACAATTATTTTCAAAGGGTACTAATATATCGAATTGATAGCTTGCTGTTTCTGGACTGTCCCGGATCTGTCCTGTGTCGATTAGTCATTTAACTACACAAACAGGAAATGTGAAATAAGGGTGAAATATAAGTCTTAATCAGGAGATAAATATACAATGGCGGGCCTCAAAAGTAGAACTGCACAGACAGTGGTTTCTTGCTATAGCCTGTTAGACTTGACAGTTACAGCAGGTATAGAAGATTATACAGATGGCATATATGAAGGAGATGTCAACAGACCCTATAAAGATGCCCAACGCACCCAAGGTAATTATCTGTTAGATGAAGTCAGGTGTCGCAAAGGGTCGCGTATCTTAGATATTGGTTGTGGTAATGGGACTTTATTGGAACTTATTCGTGAAAGGAATGCCGTCGGCTCTGGTATTACTATCTCACAACCTCAAGTGAATCGATGTAAAAGAAAAGGGTTTGAGGTTTATTTGATGAATTATAGAGATATTCCAAAAAAATGGAATGATCAGTTCGAAGGTATTATAGCAAACGGCTCAATCGAACATTTTGTACAGCCTCAGGATGTTATTGCAGGCAGACAAGATGAAATTTATAGAGAATTATTTGAAATATGTTGCAGAATATTAAACCCATCTTCAGAAGACGGCAGGTTTGTAACCACTATCATTCATTACAACAGAGAACCCAACCCTCAAGATGTTTTAAACTCCCCTTTTTCTTTTCCAAAGGATTCAGACCAGTTTCATTACAGCCTTTTAAATAAAGCTTTTGGAGGATACTATCCTGTAAAAGGCCAACTTGAACGTTGTGCCAAAGGCATATTTGAACTTGAAAAAGAAGTTGACGGCACTTATGATTATCACCTTACTTCTGAACACTGGTTAAAACAGTTTAAAAAAGCCTTGTTTATAAATCCTGTGTTCATGGCAAAATTAGCAGGCAAAATAATAAGACATCCATGTCATACCTCTGCTATGCTTGCATGTTTATCTGGACCACAGTCATGGGCCTGGCAATTTAGAACAGATAATCCCCCAACAAAATTACTTAGGCAAACTTGGAGATGTTCAGGTTAGTTTATGCTCGGCGGCCACTCAAGTTTGGCGTTCAACTAATTATAATTTCCGTAAAATAACAGGGCACAAAAAATGACGTACAGAGAGAATTCAAGCTGGAACGGAAAAAACGAATTGAAATGTTTACTCATATTTAAAAACCGG
>JAHJDU010000210.1 GCA_018812385.1 Pseudomonadota bacterium | reverse complement strand
GATCGATTTAAAATTCTATCAAAAGCTACAGATCATCAGCTTAAGGAAGTCAAAATAAGGCTGGATGGATTTGCATTGCGCTGGGAATCTCTTGATGAAGACATTACAGTCCCAGGGATGGTAGCAGGCAATTTCCAATTGCCCTTTCAAGCGGCATCATAAATCCACAAACTAATTCACGGAGTAGCTCCGGCATATCGTACTGGAGTGTGTCTGCCTGCCCAGTTAAATTTTTATCCTGTGAAATCTTGCAAGGCCATTTAACCGGGTCAGAAGGACCATTTAACCGGGGTCAAACCCCGTTAAAAGACCCCGTTAAAAGATCATTTTCAGCAATAGGTACCATCTAATACCGGTACATTAATCATCTGCTCAACAAATTCCTTGTTCTTGATCTTTTTAAATAAGATCTCACTGATTTCCGGCAAGAGAACCTTTTCCCCGCAAGAGGGACATTCTTCGTAAAAGACATTTCTCACAAGATATAATTTTCCCCCAATCCTGAGATCAATCTCCCCCCCTTTTTTTACCATGTCATGTTTGCAGGCAGCACATTTCATGATTTTACTCGCCTCCTTTTAAAATCTTTATCCCATTTATCTGGATTCAAAGTTGGGTCATATGCAGTAATAATCCACACAGGGTCAATAGAACATTGTATATGAAATATCTTTCCTCCTTCACTAACTCCATAAATGAGACAACTTGGTCCGTATTTATCCTTCGAATATTTTTCTATGACCTCACCTGATAATATAGCATACTTCACCTCATTAGGCGAGATATGACGTTCCACGCATCGTTCGAAACCATGCACCGTAAAACGATAATTTCCTGCTTTAACCTGTTTTTGGATTGATTTCAGTAGCCTGACCCCCCACGCTATGCAATGCAGTTTCAATGGCAGCTTGAGCAGTGTTGCTCAGGCGCTTTGGATAATCCTGCCAGAAGATCAAAATATGGGTATCACAAATTATCTGCATCTGCATTCCATTCTGCCTCAACAGGTTCTAAAATGTCTCCTTTGATCATTGTTCCCCTCAATTTCATAAGCCTGTTGTGTGCCTCTTTTGCAGCACTGACTTCAGGTACAAGGCGGGCAATTTTTTTTCCATGGCTTGTTACCAGAAATTCAACCCCTTTTTGTACCTGTTTCATATAATGCGGAAGATGGTTGCGAAGCTCAGTTATATTAACTTGCTGCATAGTTACCTCCCTGCCTGTTGCACCTCCAATCACCTGATCATAGTAAGACCCCACACCCCAGTCATAAAAAACCTGCTGATTAATTTGATCTGCTCCAATGACCCCGTCTCTCAACCCCGTCTCTCCGCAATATTTTCCCTGGGATAGATGGACTCATCCAGAAAAACATCAGAAATCAAAACCTTGACCCGAACATCCTTCATAAAACCTAACCCTTAACCCCTAAATCTTAAATCCTTTTTCATACCCCGCTAATTGCAATAACAGGCACTGAAATAGTCTCCCTTGGAACCAGGGTGTCTTCCTTTTGCATCAATTCCCCTATTTTTTCAGCCCATTTACCAGGGACATACTGCTCTCCACATTGGCGGCACTGATTTAAAGCAATAACCTTAAAAATTATCAGGCTGCCGTCTTTTTTTGTCATTTTAACAGAACCGATCGTTTGAATAACCTCGCCTCCACACTCAAAGCACCTCATTTGATTATCCTCCTCGTTTTTGGGTTAACCCAAGCACCTCTTTGACCTCAAGCGGATCAATTCCTCGCGTAGAAGCACGCTCTACTGCATGAAGTCTGAGCTGATAATTTCCCTTCTCTACCTGTTCTTTAATCCATTGCATATTCATTGATTTATCATTTTTTCCGGGCATATCTGTCTTGCCTGTTTAACACATCCAAAACCATCCATCCTTATGACGTAGACATTCACCATTCACCCTAAACCTTAAATCCTAAATCTTAAATCCTAAATCTTAAATCCTAAAAACCTAAAAACCTTAAACATCCCTTTTTGGCCCCCAAAAGCTCCCTCTAAGACCATTTTAGCCCATATTTTAAGCAACATTACCTGTTAAAACATTTGGTTACTGGGGTCAGACCCTCTTAATGTCTACTACCCTCTTAATGCTCTTAATGCTTTCCCTGGGATAGATGGACTCATCCAGGAAAATATCTGAAATCAGAATTTTGGCAGAAACGTCTTTCATGGCACTTACAGCAGCCTGATCCTTATCCGCCCGGAACCTTTAAGCATCTTCAGATACTTCACATTCTATCAGTTTCATAACACCTCCTGTTTTTAGTTTAAACACCCCTCATATAGTTATTTCATCAAGTAGGTCTGGGTGGTTATCCAGGAGTTTAAACAAATTGGTGACCGATTGCAGTGGTTTGGCCTTGCCACGTTCGTAGCGAGAAAATGCATTTGGCCCTCCCCCTGTGAGCAATGCGGCTTGTTGCTGAGTCAGTTTCAACTTTTTACGAATTCTTGCAAGTTCAGCAGCTTCTTTTGCATCAACTTCTTTGGCAAATTGTTTGATGGCCTCGGCAAAGCGAACACCTTCACCTGCATCAAATTCAACTTCCCCGCAATTGAAACAGTGCCATCCCTTGATCTTGGAAATAACGGTATTGTGCCTCTTATAGGCGTATGGTACATCTCGGACAGTATGCACCATCTCTTTTTCTCCGCAATTTAAACATTCACGCTTCATCTCATTTCTCCTTGAACTGAATCACGATCGATCCATCCTGACGTAAAGTAATCTTTACATAGGCTATTCCGCACCACGCAAACGTATAGCGGATTGCACTGTTGAAAGATCATAATGCGGTTTTCGCTTTTCCATATAATGAATTAACCTTATAGGGTAATTTTGTCAAGCATAAACGGGATCATGCCCCAATATTGGTTACAGAAATGT
>JAHJDU010000209.1 GCA_018812385.1 Pseudomonadota bacterium | reverse complement strand
TAAATAATTGTTAATCAATCCAAGGTATATATTTGCCTGCTTTTCCAGTGAATCTACATTGACATATTCATTTGGGCCGTGTGCACGTTCTCCCAAAGGACCATAGATGATCGTCGGCATACCAGCATATCTGTAAAACCTGGCGTCTGTCACGCCTGCCTCACCAACATAAAACTCAGGTTCTGTCTTAAAAACATCCTTGACTACCTCAAAGACTGTTTTCACAAAAGAAGAGTCTTTGGGTGTTATGTTTGCCGGTCCATACAAGATGTTTAGAATCTCATAACTCGCTTTCCCCAAAGCTTTGTCTATTTGTTTTCCTATTTCCGCTAAAACTGTTTCCTTTGTTTCTCCTGGAATCGTTCTTCTGTCTACAGTAATTACACACTCACCAGGAACCTGATTTTTGACCTTTCCTCCGGATATCATATTAACGCTTATGACGGGTGATCCTATCTCCGGATGGAATTTATCGATTTTCCTGTCTATTGCGAGAACGGCCTTTGAAGCCATAACTATGGCATTTATTGCGTCAGACCTTGCTTTTGCAGTATGTGCGGCTCGGCCTTTGAACTTCACATCAAACACCAGTATGCCCCTCTCCCCGGTTCTGATCTTTAAATCACTTCCTTCACCTACTATAACACAGTCAGGCTTTTTGATTTTCCCCTTTTTTATCAATTCTATTATGTGTCTTGTCCCAAATTCCGCACCTTTCTCTTCATCTGAAACCAGTTGTATCTGCAAATTGCCATTGAGTTTCTTTTTTGCCAATATTTCAGCAATATGCATCATGACAGCACAACTGCCCTTCATATCATAAGCCCCTCTCCCAAAGAGTCTGTTTCCCTTTAATTCTGGTGAAAACGGATTTGTTTCCCATTGAGATTCATCTGCTATTGGTACGACATCAAGATGCCCGTTAAAGGCGATGGTTTTTTCACCATGCCACAAATCAGCTATTATATTAGGTCTTCCTTTTTCCTTTTCATATATCGAGTATTCCACTCCAATATTTTTAAAAAAGCCGGCAACATATTCGCCGATATCCTTTTCCATCCCAGTTAAACTTTTGTACTTAATAAGATCTTTTGCAATCTCTACTATCCTGCTTTTATTGACACACATATGAATACCTTTAGAAAAAGAAATGTTAAAGTTACGCTGCTGTTTGCAGATCAAAAATCCTAGATGATTTTTTCTTTGATTCTTATCCGTTTTCTTTTAGCCCTGGGATCCGGGATAGGCACAGCAGATAACAAGGCTTTTGTATACAAATGCTTTGGGTTTCTAATAATCTCCTCTGCATTTGCTTTTTCAACTATCTTTCCATTGTGCATAACCGCAATATCATCACACATATATCTGGCCACGGCCAGGTCGTGGGTTATAAAAAGGATTGTTAGATCAAACTTTTCCCTTAACGCCAGCATGAGGTTCAAAACACCTGCCCTTATTGAAACGTCAAGCATGGAAGTCGGCTCATCTGCCACTATAAAGACCGGGTCGATAACCAGGGCTCTTGCTATTGCAACCCTCTGTCTTTGCCCTCCTGACAATTCATGGGGATACCGGTATAAAAATCCTTTTGGAGGTGTTAATCCAACAACATCCAGCGCATCATGGATCTTTTCTAAATTATACAATCCCTGAGCTATCAAAGGCTCTGCAATGGTGCTGTGAATTGTAAGTCTCGGATTCAACGACTCGTATGGGTCCTGAAATATCATCTGGATATTTTTCCTGAATTTCTTTAAGGCATCTTCCTTCAGACCTGCTATATCTTCACCCCCAATACATATCTTCCCGCTCGTCGGATTCAATAGCCTGACCAGCAATTTCGCTGTTGTTGTTTTCCCACACCCGCTTTCACCAACCAGCCCCAATATTTTCCCTTTCTCTATTTTAAAGCTTATGTCATCTACAGCATGAACATACTGCCGGCCTCTTGAAAACAATTTCTTTTTTAAAGGGAAACGTTTTGTCAGATGTTCAATATTTACCATTTCCATCAGATCCCCCTGTGACATGCTAAAAAATGATTGCTTTCAATTTCAACAAACTCCGGCCTTTCATTTCTGCAAATATTTTGGGCATAACTGCAACGGGGATAAAACCTGCACCCTTTTGGTGGATTCAATAAATTTGGAGGTTCTCCCGGCACAGGATTTAATTTTTTTTTTGGTCCCTCAATACTCGGGAAAGACGACATTAAAGCCTTTGTATACGGATGTAAAGGGTTGTCAAATAAAGCAAGGGTATCTGCATATTCAATGAAATTTCCTGCATACATCACGCCTATTTTATCACAGGTTTCCGCTATCACGGATATATCATGGGAAATATACATCATGATCATGTTGAGTTTCTTCTGGATGTTTTTTATCTCATCTATTATTTCATCCTGTACAATGACATCCAGGGCCGTTGTCGGCTCATCTGCAATAATAAACTTTGGGTCACATGCCAGTGCCATTGCGATTATTGCCCTTTGTCTCATTCCGCCACTATACTCATGGGGATAGTTTTCCATTCTTTCCGGAGCAAGACCTACCAGTTTGTATAGATCACGGACCTTCTGCCTTGCCTCTTTTTTTTTAATATTATCATGGGCCATTATGGCCTCTATGATCTGATCTCCTACCGTATAAACCGGATTTAAGGCATTCATGGCTGCCTGGAATATCATAGAGATCCCTTTCCACCTTATTATCCTCATTTCATCTTCGGTCTTTGGAACTATATCCTCCCCATTAAAAATTATCTCGCCATTGGTTATTTTTGCATTCTCCGGCAGAAGTTTCATAATACACATCCCCAGAGAAGTTTTCCCGCATCCACTCTCCCCAACAAGCCCCATAGCCTCCCCGCTCATAATCTTAAAGGAAACATTATCCAGAGCACTGACAGTACCCTCGCTAGTATCATAAGACATTCCCAAATTTTTTATTTCAAGTACTATATCCATATGTTTACCTTTTCTTCAGCCTGGGATTAACCATCTCTTCCAACCCAACGCCTATTAAATAAAAGGCAAAGGCAAGCAGTGAGATACAAAACCCCGGAGGAATCATCCAATATGGGGCTTTAAAAACATATCCTTTTACAAAACACCATTGAAGCATCATTCCCCAGCTCATGTTCGCCGGGTCTCCAAATCCAAGAAAACTCAGTCCTGCTTCAACGAGAATGGCTCCTGTAACAGTAATAGTTAGATAATAAAATGCTATTGGAAGCACATTCGGCGCCAGATGTTTTACAATTATCCCTGCGTTGGAGACGCCGGAAACTTTTGCAGACTCTATAAACGGTCTTTCTCTTAATGACAGGGTCTGAGATCTGATGACCCTTGCTGTTACCGGCCAGAACGTAAAGGAGAGTATGAGAAGTATTATCCAGTTGCTCTGGGTGCCAAAAATACCTGATATAACGATGAGCAGAGGAAGTCTTGGAATAGTTAAGATAATGTCTGCAAGTCTCATTAAAAGTGTATCCCATATTTTTCCATAATACCCTGCAATAAGACCTATGGCTGTTCCTATGGTTGTTGAAAGTACTGAAACCATTATTCCGAGTATAAAGGCCACCTGTGATCCTCTGAGCAGTTGGGAAAACAGGTCCTTACCAATATCATCAGTGCCCAGTGGGTGTTTAAGGCAAGGCCCTACAGAGCCGTGCACATTGGGATCCACACCAATTATCGGGTCATATATCGCAGGGTTTATGTGTATCCATATTGGAGAAAAAACAGCCATGCTCCCAAACATTATCATGATAAGCACGCCCAGCTTTATGAAGGTACTCTTACCTGCCAAATCCCAAATCTGCCTGATTTGGCTTGCTTTCTCTGTGTTTTCAGAGGTGCAATTTAAAGTCTTCTTGGATGCCGCTAAGTTCATTAGTAAGATATCCTCGGATCTAGATACGAGTACGCTATATCAGCTGCAAAATTAGCTAACAATACGACCACTGTAATAACTGCAAATGCCCCCTGCACAAGGGGGTAATCCTGCCTTAGTGTTGCCTCTACTATTGTCCTGCCTATACCTGGCCATGAAAAGATTGTCTCGATCAAAACCGCTCCTCCAATTGAAAACGAAACACTTATGGCAAATGCAGTAACGATTGGAAGCATTGCATTTCGAGCTGCATGTTTATTCTTGATCACATTTTCCTTTAACCCCTTTGCCCTGGCAGTAAGTATATAGTCCTCTTTCAACGTCTCAAGCATGCTGTTTCTCATTAAGAGCATATATCCTCCAAACCAGAGGAGTACATACGTTGCCAGGGGAAGGATCAGATGATACCCCATATCAAATATCTTTTCCATGAGAGAAGGATCGGCAATCCACTTTTCCGGGGTTATCATTCCACCAAGGGGAAACCATTTCAGCTTAAATGAGAATATCCACAAAAACATAATGCCAAGCCACGGCGTGAAGGTGGTATAAAACCATAGCCCCAGGATCACAAAAAATTTTTCCGTCTTGCTTCCTCTTTTCCATGCTATTGTTTTTCCTATAGAAACCCCAATGATATAAGCAATGATTACGGCTGTGGTGATCAGAAAAATGGAATTCAACATCCTCTCCATTATGATACTCATTACTGGTCTGCCACTGTAAAACGAATTCCCGAAATCTCCATGAATGAAGTTCTTTAGATAAATGAAATACTGAACTGCAATCGGCTCATCAAGCCCGAACTGTTTTCTTATGGTTTCCTTTGCTTCTG
>JAHJDU010000208.1 GCA_018812385.1 Pseudomonadota bacterium | reverse complement strand
CTGTCATTAAATTTGTATTTTTTATCAATCCCAATGACAGCATCAGGGAGATTGGGTCTTCCTGTGTAATAATAATTGTAGTCTGGCAGGCCAACCCGATTGGTATATAATTTTATAACATCAGGATTGGATTTTATCCTGCCATATAGTTCCATACATCCAATAATTGAAAAAAATCCTGCCAAGATGATAATGATACTCAATGTTATATATTTTCTCTTCACAGCAAATCTCCTTTTAATTATTTCTCTTTTCGAAAATATAGTCATCAAGGGTCTGAAAATCAATCAAGTCTTTTAATACCGTCCCAGAATTCTTAAGTTTTCCGATTTCTCCTGAAGTTTTTCCATAACAGGTAAAAAGTCAGGATGTTCAATATCAGCTTCAAGATCTACATAAAACATGTATTCCCATGGTTTTCCAAGCATGGGTCGAGATTCTAATTTGACAAGATTGATCTGATATTCTGAAAATACTTTCATTACTTCAAATAAGGCCCCCGGTTTATTGCCAGTGGAAAAAATAATGGATGTCTTGTTCACTTTTTTATGGCCTTTGACTTCTTTGGCAATAATGGCAAACCTTGTGTAATTTTGTGGGTTATCTTCAATAGAGGTTTCAAGGATATTCATATTAAAAATCTTTGCCGCCATGGTTGATCCAATAGCCGCAGAATGTTTGTCATTGGAATCTTTGACATACCTTACTGCACTGGATGTGGCGTTTACAGCGACCTGTTCAATATCAGGATATTGATCCAGGTAATTTTTGCATTGGGAAAATGCCGGTGGTGGTGCAAGAATTTTTTTAATATCATTCTTTGAAACATTTTTATGGGCAATTAAAGCATGTTTAATCCTTATGGTAATCTCTCCTATAATTTTAAGATCATATTCCTGGAGCAAATCATAATTTTCATGGATGGACCCGGAAAGAGAATTTTCCAACGGAATAACCCCATATTGACAACTCCCGGTTTGAACTGCCTGAAAAATGTCTTTAAATGTTTTAATGGGAACAGGAGTGATCTCTTCACCGAAATACCCAAGACTTGCCATATGGCTGTAGGCACCGAATTCACCAATAAAGGCGGCTGTTTTTGAATCGTGGGCTTTCATGTTGTTTATGATTTCTGATTTTTTCAAATAATCAAAATCAAGCTGTTTGCCAACAACAGGTGCAATCACGTAAATATCCCGGGTCAGTTGGCCGAATTGTTCCGGATAAAGGCTCTGGGGCCCGTCTGAAAGTGCCTGGTCCGGGTTATTATGTACCTCAATCATGAGGGCATCCGCCCCTGCTGCCACGGCTGCTCTTGCCATGGGACTTACTTTTTCCCTCATGCCCGTTGCATGGCTTGGATCAATGATAATAGGCAGATGTGTCAATTTTTTTAACACCGGAATTGCTGAAAGATCCAAAGTATTTCTTGTATAGGGCTCAAAGGTTCTGATGCCTCTTTCACAAAGAATGACATTGTTGTTTCCTTCTGCCATAATATATTCTGCAGACATCAGCCATTCCAGAATGGTGGCGGCAAGCCCCCTCTTCAGCACAACGGGCAACCCCATACGGCCGACACATTTTAAAAGCTCAAAATTCTGCATGTTCCGGGCACCGATCTGGACCACATCAACATATTTTTTCATCAGATCTGCCTGAAAAACAGATGTGATTTCAGTGACCACTCCAAGCCCTGTCTTTTCCCTGACATCGGCAAGAATTTTAAGCCCTTCTTCTTCCAGTCCCTGAAATGAGTATGGTGAAGATCTGGGTTTATATGCGCCACCACGGAACAGGACCGCACCATATTTTTTTACCTCTTTTGCAATTGTCATGGCCTGATCATGGCTTTCCACAGCACAAGGCCCTGCCACAATGACAATTCTATCTCCTCCCACCACAACATTGCCGATTTTCACCCTGGTATCATCTGATTTAAACTCCCGGCTGACAAGTTTATAGGGGGCTTTAATGGGTATGGCATCGGCAATGCCATCTATTTGTTTAAATTCATCCAGGCTTGTCCTGGTTTTACCGATAATTCCAATCACATTCCTGCCTGCATCCATGATTTCACGTGTAATACACCCTTCATCGGAAAGCATGTTTTTAATTTTGTTTTTCTGGATCTGGCTAATTTCGTTTTCAAGTACAAGAATCATTAATTTTCTCCCTGACAAAAATAATTTAAAACCGTTTAAAATAAAAAAGGCTCTGGAAAAATTTCCCCAGAGCCGCAAACCTAAAAAACCCCGGGTGGTTTTCATGTCCACCCGGGGTTTTATTTAACTAAAAAATAAAACGTCACATCGGATGAACGTTTCTAAAAAAGAAACGTCCAAAATTAAATATGCTTATATGTTTTATTTTATTCATTTTTTTATCCAAAATATTTGCATACACTACAGATTCTTTCAATTCTTGTCAATGAGAAAAATAAAATGGAAAAATAAAATTCATGCTTTTTTCAATTTCAATTTTAATTTCAATACCATTGCCGTTCTTGTCGGCAGGTAAAGACTTATTAGATTCCCATTGCCAAATCTTTTTGAATCAAAAAAACTAAAATGGATATGATCCTGTTTAAGTCTGCCTTTTCCACCAAACCGGGTTTCATCAGAATTAAAAATCATCTTGTACTCTCCCGGCTGAACATCAAACATATAATCTGAATAAGAGTTTGAATGATGAAAATTAAAAACAAAAATTATTTGATTTCTTTCAAAGGCAATGACCTTGTCATCTTCATGCACACATAAAAGATTCACATCAGGCGAAGAAAACAGATCCTGTTCCTTAACAAAGGCAATCATTTTCTTATCAAATTCAAAAAGGCAGGAAAAATACAGATCCTGATCATATTTTAATGACCATTGACGTCTGGCATAGTGATAAGAAAAATTGTTTCTCTCGGAAGGAAAATCCACCCATTCAGGATGACCGAATTCATTGCCCATAAAATTCAGATAGCCGGAACCTGCCGTGGCAATGGTAATCAGGCGGATCATCTTATGCAGGGCCACCCCTCTAAAAGTTTCAATACTTTCATTATCCTTTTTCATGGAAGTATAGATATTATTGCCCATCAGATGCATCATATGGGTTTTATCACCCACCAGGGCCTGGTCGTGGGATTCGGCATAAGAGATGGTTTTTTCTTCTTTTCTTTTTGTTGTCAGTTCATACCAGAGGGTGCCAAGGGGCCATAGCTCATCTTTATAATCTTTTAACAAGCGTATCCAGAAATCTGCAATCCCCATGGCATAACGGTAATCAAACCCTGTACCCCCTTTTGAAATGGGAGCAGCAAGTCCTGGATATCCGCTGACATCTTCGGCAATGGTGATAAAATCAGGATTAATGTCATGGGCAAGGCTGTTTGCAAGATACAAATACGACAGGGCATCCACATCCACATCATCCCCATAATAATCCTTATAACTTGCAAATGCCCGTCCAAGGCCATGATCTTTAAACAGCATGCTGGTAATACCGTCAAACCTGAACCCGTCAATTTTAAATTCTTCAATCCAGAATTTTAAATTGGACAGGAGAAATTTTAATACATAAACTTTACCATAATCAAAACATCTTGAATCCCATTGCCTGTGGTAACCTTTGGGGCCGTCATGGAAAAACTGGTAACCCGTCCCGTCAAATTTTGCAATACCTTCCACTTCATTATTTACAGCATGGGAATGAATGATATCCATAAAAACCTTTATGCCTTTTTTGTGAGCAGCATCAATCAGGCTCTTTAATTCTTCCGGGGTGCCAAATCTTGATGAAGGAGCAAAAAAGTTTGCAACATGATACCCAAATGACCCATAATAGGGATGCTCCTGAATGGCCATCAGCTGAACGGCAGTATACCCTGCATCGACTATTTTTGGCAGAATATAGTTCTCAAATTCAACATATGTCCCTACCCTGCCCTCTTCCAATGCCATGCCTACATGGGCTTCATAGATCAAAAGCGGTCTTTTTGCCTGTGACCTTTTTGTTAAAGGCAGATTTTTTTTTGTTTTCCATTTGTATTGTTCTTTTGGCTGCCAGACCTGGGCATTAAAAATATCAGTATATGGATCCTGAACAACCCTTGTGGCTGCAGTGGGGATCCTATCCCCCTCCCCCCCCGGCCATACAATTTTTAGTCTGAAAAGATCTTTGTGGGAAAATGTTTCTTTTGAAAATCGTCTTTCAAATACATGGTTATCTTTTTTATTAAGCTGAAAATCTTTATTTTTCAGCCAGGATGTTTTTTCGCAGACAATAAACATCTCTTTGGCATTGGGGGCCCATTCCCTGAAAATCCATGAACCCTTGTCATTATCCGTATCCTCATCAAAATGAAGCCCAAAAATCTTATGATAATCTGCAAAAGACCGCAAAGACCCCTTGTTTTCCTGTTTTATTTTATCCTCAAGCCCAATGGCGCTTAATCGCCTTGAGGATATAATATCTGCATAGGAAAGAAGATAAGGGTCATTGAAAATTCCAGGATCAGACAATAAATGGTCTTTTAAGCATTTTTTCATATAAGTTAATATACTCTTCCGCACATCTGCTATGGTTAAATTCAAGTACACTTTCAATCATAATCCGGTTAATTTGAACTTCCTTTACATCCGGGTCAAGAAAATAAAAATCCATGGCCCTGTCTATGGCCCATTTGAATCCTCTGGCATCATGAACATTGAATAAAAACCCGTTACCCATATTATTTTCAGTGTCCAGTTGGTGGATGGTATCATGCAACCCACCTGTATTGTGAACAATGGGTAATGTCCCATAGATGCCACCCACCATCTGGGGAAGACCGCAGGGTTCAAAAGAAGACGGCATGAATAGAAAATCACTGCCGGCAAATGCCTGGTGGGATAATCCCTCACTGAATCCGCAAATGGCAACTCTTCGTTCAAGGCCATGAAACCTGACAATATCATGAAAATGTTTTTGATATTCTCCACTGGCCACAGAAACAATCTGGAGATTGGCATCCCTGTATTGGGATACAATATCGTACATAATCTGGGCCAGAAGCTGGCATCCTTTCTGCACAGGATCAAGTCTTGACGGCCAAAAAAACATTACGGCATTTTCATCCCGATCAAGATCAAGGATTTTTTGAATACATAGTTTGTTTTTAGCCTTTATTTTTCTGTGATTTTTCGGCCCATAATTATACCGGATCATCTCATCCACAGCAGGGTTAAATTCCGGCTCAGGTGCATTTAAAATTCCTGTGGCACATCCTGCATGGTATTTATTGATCAACTCATTTTTTAAGCAGTTTTCAACAAAAGGATGGTGATCTTCAACAATTTCTTTTAAAAAAGTGGGACTTACTGTATTTACATAATGGGCTGCAAACACACCTGAAGTTAAAAAATCCACCCGGTTCCAGTCCCGGCTTTCTTCATAATTATGGGGCGGAGTTTTAAAAAACAGCTGGTTCCAGAAGGATGCGGCATCAATGCCCCTGTCCTCAATTTCAGCCATGGTGGATGTCATGGTATGAATATTGTGAATCGTAAACAGACAGGGGATTTCAATTTGCCTTGCCATGGCAGGAATAAGTCCTGTCATCCAGTCGTTGCAATGGATAATATCCGGCTCAACCCTTGGAATGATGTTGTTAATGACCTCTCTTTGAAATGCCAGGGATACTTTAAGGTCTTTATCTGAATATCCTGAGTAGACATTATCAAGATAAAAAAACGCCCGGTCAGCAGCCAGATGAATTCTTTCATCATCCAGGCTTTTTCGGATTTTTGAAAGTTCCCTGTTGTGTATCTTTGTAGTATATCCATCAAAAATAGAACGATAATCCGGCAGGGCCACATGGACATCACAGCCAAAATCAAACAATGCACTTATGAGTGCTGCAGACACATCGGCAAGACCGCCTGCTTTTGCAGAATACTTAGCTAGCTCACCCATATCTTCTGGAAGATAAGTCACTTCCGGTGTCACAATCAGGATTCTAGGTTTTTGTGCCATTCTTTTTTTCCTTAGCTTCGCCCTTGCCTGCAATTTAAAAAATCAACTTAAATAATGTTTTTTTTAATCGTCTCCATTGGCCCATGTAATAAGGCCGGGTGTATTGCTTAAGACCTCATCCCCTTTTGGAATCACCCTGGCTGTATAGCCAAAACGCCCTGAATCCGAACAGGTAATAGTACAGGCGTAAATATACGTGCCCTGGGCAGTGGTTTCCTGCATCCACATGGTTTCCCCACGGCTTCCCTCAAGACGACCAGAAGGTCTTATTTTGCCATGATAAATCTGGACCTCAACCTCTTCCGGGGTTAATTCACCAAGAAAAACCTTAAGGGTGATCCTGAAGGTATCCCCAACTATAAAATCAATTTCCTTGGTAACTTCTGGTTTTGATAATTCAATAAAGCTCCACATGGATATCAACCGGGACTGGGTCAATGCAAGCTCTCTGGCTTTTCTGGCGGAATCATCTATTAGTAGTTTAAAATTTCTTGCTGCAGGAATATAAAATCTTGTGGAATACTCTCTGACCATCCGGTCGCTGGAGAAATCAATGATGGCCATTTTCATGGCCTCCTTCATCATCTTTATCCATTTTACAGGAGACTTGCCTCTTTTCCTATCATAAAATTTTGGAATCACCTCATTTTCAAGAATATTGAACAAAGCCTGGCTTTCAACCTCATCCTGGTATTCATGGTCGTCATAAACATCTCCGTTTCCAATGCTCCATCCCCGGTTCTCCTTAAATCCTTCACACCACCACCCATCAAGAATGGAAAGATTTAACCCGCCATTTGTAGATGCTTTCATCCCAGAAGTACCGCAGGCTTCATTGGGACTTCTTGGTGTATTGAGCCATACATCACATCCCTGGACCATATATCTTGCAATATTGATATCGTAATTTTCAAGAAAAACAACTCTGTGCCTGACATCATGAACCCTTGAAAATTCAACAATCTGTTTGATGATATCCTTGCCTTCGTTATCATTGGGATGGGCTTTGCCGGCAAACACTAACTGGATGGGCCTGTTCTCATCAGTGATGAGTCTTGTCAAACGAGAGATGTCTTTTAGTAAAAGCCCTGCCCGCTTATACGTCGCAAACCTGCGGGCAAAACAAATGGTCAATACTTTACCGTCCAAGACACTGGCAACTTCATCCAGCACATTTCTGGGTGCATTCCGTCTTTCATATTGTTTCAATAATAACTGCCGGCATTTTCTTATCAAATTGGACCGGTCCATTTCATGGACATGCCATAGATCATCATCTTCTATATGCTCTATTCTTGAAAACAGCTCCGGGTTGGACAGGCAGTTGGTCCAGTCGGAAGGCAGATAGCGTTCAAATAAAGAATTTTTATGTCTGGAAAGATAAGAACAAATATGCACACCATTGGTAATATGTGAAATAGGTATTTCTTCCACATGTCTTCCTGGCCATAAAGACTGCCACATACTGCGGGCCACCTGACCGTGCATCCGGCTGACACCATTGATATGGCCTGAAAAATTAGCACCAAGAATAAACATGGAAAATTTACCTGTATTCTTAATGCCATGGGGTTCTCCCAGGTATAGCAACTCACCGGCTGAAATACCAAATTTTTCAGCATAGGGTTTAATATAAGGCATGATCAATTCTTTTGGAAACTCATCATGGCCGGCAGCCACCGGGGTATGGGTGGTAAAAACAGAGCTTCTCTTACAGAGTTGAACAGCACTTTTGAAATCCAGGTTATACTTGTCCATGATAATTGAAACTCTTTCCAGCCCGGCAAAGGAGCAATGTCCCTCATTCATATGACAGATATTGGGGAATATCTCCATGGCACTCAAGGCCTTTATGCCTCCTATTCCCAATAATATTTCCTGGGCAACCCTGGTTTCACCATGGCTGGCATAGAGCCTTGATGTAATTTCCCTGATGTTTTCTGGATTTTCCGGTAAATTTGTATCCAACAATAATAATTTGATTTTTCCGATCTTTAATTGCCAGACACAGGCACAGATCTTACCCGCGGGTCCCGGTATTTCAATTTTTATATCAAAACCTGTGTTGTCTTTGACTTTTTGAACAGGAAGTTCAAACACATCATTGATGGGATAGGTTTCCTGCTGCCATCCATTATGATCAAGAAACTGTCTGAAATAACCTTCCCGGAAAAACAGGCCAATACCGGTCAACGGAATCCCCAGCGTAGAAGATGCTTTTAGATGATCACCGGCAAGAATGCCTAAACCACCTGCAAAAAATGGCAAAGATTCATGAAGTCCGAATTCCATGGAAAAATAGGCAATCGTCTCTTTTGCGCCCAGATCAAGCTCTTTTATTTGCGACACCATGGAAAACATTCTTTCAAATTTTGCCTTTACCCGCCCAAGGTGCGCCAAAAAACTTTCATCCTTTGAAAGCTCATCAAATCGTCTCTGGGATATATGAGAAAGAAACGCCACTGGGTTTTTACCAATTTTTTCCCATTGAACAGGATGAATTCTTTGGAACAGGTCATTGGCTTCGTGGTTCCAGCACCACCAAAGGTTCCTTGCAAGATAGTCCAGAAAGGACAAGGGTTCAGGGATGGCAGGATATACTTTGTAAATCTGCATTTTTTCCATATGAAAAACTTTTCTCCTATATCAAATTTATTGTAATAACTTGTGTATGACCCGGGCAGCCTCACTTGACCCCCAGGCCTGTGCATCACATCCCCTTGAAGTATGAGGATAGTCACCGTCAAGGATTTCAGGGATATATCCGGCAGCCCCTTTTCTCATTAAATCAATCACACTGCCAAGCCATGCCAGGCATGTTAAATGGCTGTTTTTACCAAATGCCTTTGCCCATGCTTCACAAAATACTGGAAACTGCCAGGTCCAGGCTGTACCATTATGGTAGGCAGGTTTTCTCCGGGTATCTTCGTCTCCTTTGTATTCTCCTGAATAAGGTGTGTTGGGATCCTTTATCAATTCACCATTATAAAAAATATTGATGGAATATTCAACCTTTCTGTCAGCAAGACTTCTGATCCCCCCTGGAACAAGTAATTCCTGGCAGATTTCAACACATTTTTGTGCAATTTTTTTATCTTCTATCACATCAAGTGTAAACAAAAACAATTGGTTGGGTCTTAAGGCATCGTCTGGGACGGCATTTTTTGCTTCAACAGGGCCATCTGAATGGAGACAATCTGAAAAAAAGCCTGATTTTTCATTATAAAAAAGATCAAGAACTGCATCTTGAACTATTTTGGCTTTTTTGTGCCAGTCTGTTTTACTGGATGCATCAACAGATGCCAGCAGAATTAGTGCATTGTACCATAAGGCCTGGATCTCCACAGGATACCCCTGCCTTGGAGATCCTGCAGGAAAATTAGTATCCATCCATGTAAAATGCGCCGGGCTATACAGCAACAGGGTTTCAGCATCAGCCTTCACACCTGTTTTGGTTCCTTTTATCAAAGAATGGGCAATGGATAAAAGAATATCCAAAACTCTCCGATTATCAAGAACCTCATTTAAAAAATCTTTGCTCTTCTCTTTTTCAATCAGGTCTTTGCAGCAGGCAAAAAACCATAAAGGGGCATCAGAAGTTTCAATATTTGCTGCATCCTTACCACAGATCATATTAGGTAAAGTCCCATTATTTTCAAACCTGGCAAACAGTCTTAATATAGCCCTGGCTTCTGAAAACCGACCCAGTTCAATCAAGCTTCTGCAAAAGATCAGGCTGTCTCTTCCCCAGTCCAGAAACCAGGGGTATCCAGCGATCACACTCTTATCTTTGCCCCGATCCACAAGAAATGCATCAAGACTTTTGTATACTGCTTTGGAAAGGGGCATTCCTTCCTCAAAGGGTTTGAATTTTAAAGTTTTTGTCTGTCTGGGAAAATCAATTTTTTTATCTTGATTATCAATCACAGCAGCATTGAGCAACATGGTTTCACCCCCCAGGCAGGAAGCTGTGAAATATCCCGGGCTGAAAAGGTCAGATTCGGCATCCATACCTCTCTGGGCTTCCAAGGGACGATGGATCATGTAGTGCCATTCAGGCTCATGAATAAAGGCACCCTGTGACAGGGTGACCTTAAGTTTTTTTCCGTTGGAAAGTGAAAATAAAAACCCTTTTTCAAAGGCCAGGATAGCGTCTGGCCATTCTTTTTCAGGCCCCTTAAATGCTTTAACAACTTCATGAAAACTTCTATCTTCAATATCCGGCCGGATAATGATTGTTACGCCTTTATCATCACTTAAAAAACGCTCATTATTGTCACTGGATTTGCTCCTGTCTATGGCAAGATAGATATGAT
>JAHJDU010000207.1 GCA_018812385.1 Pseudomonadota bacterium | reverse complement strand
CGATGAAAATATCAAAGGGTTCAGGCGCACTTTCATCGCCCCCGTTTTTGTTTGACTGGTCCGTCTTAATCTTATAATTCTTAAATTCAACATCTATTTTTTTGTTGCCGGGAAAGGTAACGTTAAATCCGCTCATTCTTGTTTTACTCCATTATGTGTTAAGTCCAATCCCGTCAAACCCAGCGGGATAATTTTTCTTATACCACGGAAACATATTTCGCAAGATTTTTTGTTGACCGGATACGGAATATTCATCCCTATTTAAAGGACACAGCCCCATCATTCAAAATCATAATGGCATCAGGAATAATGTGTAGAGAAAATGCATTTGTCGAAAATGGCAGTGTTGCCATTTTCGACAAATGATAAAGAATTGATTTCAGTCTTCAAATACTTCAGAAATAAGCGATGCTGATTTGACAAAGGTTTCCAGCTCTTTTGCCTTGATACATTTTCCGCGTTGATAAATAAGGATCCATTGATCCAGTGCCTCTACATTCCACCCTGGTGTCCGGACAAAAAAATCAAGAACCCGTTGTGTTAAAATTCAATCCAGGTCTTTTGGGTTTCCATTGCAAAACACATTGTATTGTTTTGAAAATTTTGGATGAGAGGAAAAATCAATTTTTCTGTAGTTGAGCTGCCAGCCGGTTAATTTTTGAGTTAACAGCCGCGCGGCTGCAACAGTAAACCGTTCCCTTTCTTTGCTATCAAGAATAAAAGCCGGCCACCTGTCGGCCGCTTTTTCAAATATTGCAACCGTCTGGCGTACATTCTGGTCCCGGGGGATATGGTATTCATAATCAAAGATCCAGAAAGGGGGACTGCTGGATTTGATGACATTTTCCATCATACCGGGAGGGTGGATGCAAAACAGCCGAAGGGGAGCAAATTTTTCCTTTGGCTTTACAGAAATATCACCTTCAAAGGTAAACCCAAGGCGAGCGGCATTATTTGCCAAATCCTCGGTTCTCCTTTTTTTTCGGGGCAGATGCCATAAGTAAATGTAGACGACAACCACTAAAACACTTGCAATGATAAATACTGGAAAAAAATAATTCATCCCTGATCTCCTCACATTGTTGACTCAGGCTGCTGGTTGAAAATAGCAAAAGAAAAAGTGAACAGCAACAATGAATTTAATGAACAAGAAGAATCGGGGTAGGGAACTGCAGGAATGCAATCCTTTAAAAATATGTTAAAATGTGATCTATAATAGTATAGTTTTAATAGTATAGTTTAATATGTTAGTTTAATATTGACATTACAGTATTTTAGAAATAAATTGATACTAAAAAAATATCACGATCTTTCACAAAGGTTACAGTTATTTCATTTAAAAAACTAGGATAAAACTGGGATTTTTGAAGTGTGCGGACTTTTTAATTAAGGGGAAAATACAATGAAATGGATTACGATTGACAAAGGGGTTAGATATAAAGAACATCCCAGTCGGAAACATGGCATCATGCATGATAAGTATTTTTCTGTCCGGTATCAATTGAGTGGCAGGAGCTGTGAATCAGGGTGGATTGAGGGCATCGGAAATATTTAAACTCACATGGTCACAAATTAACCTTGCACATGGAATTTTTAATATAATTGACTCTAAGGGCAAAGACCGTTCTGTGCATATGTCTGAACGGGTAAAAGAGGTTATGCAGTCTAAGACCAAGGGTAATTCTGATGAGTTGGTTTATCCTGGCAGGGAGAATAAAAAATCCACTCAGATATCACAAGTTTTCCGACAAGCGGCGAATAAATTATTTAACCAGGGCGTTACTGATCGTCGAGAAAGAGTAACATTCCATACCATGAGGCATACATGTGCTTCATGGATGGTGAGGCAGGGAATAAGCCTTTATCTTGTTCAAAAGGTGCTTGGTCATTCAACGATTCAGGTTACAGAAAAATACAGTCACTTGGCACCGGATCAATTACCATTAGCTGTGAATGCTATTAATAAATCAATCATGGAGCATAAGGAAGAAAAAATTATACCCTTCAAGAAAAAAGCATAGTAAGGCCGGATTTAAATAATTAATTTCATGGAAAGGAAAATATATTATGAAACGATATATGACAGCAATCATTGAGAAAGAGGGAACAGGGTATGTCTCCTTATGCCCGGAACTGGATATTGCAAGCCAGGGGGAAACAGTCAGTGAAGCCAAAAATAATCTCCAAGAAGCTCTTGAATTGTTTCTTGAGTGTGCTTCGCCGGAAGAAATTGAAGGCCGGCTACGTGGGGAAATATATATAACCCAAATGGAGGTTGCCATTGGTTAGACTGAAAGTTTTATCCGGTAAAGAGGTGTGCAAAATTTTGTCTGATCATGGATTTGCAGAAATACGAAGAAAAGGAAGCCACGTATTAATGCAAAAAAAAAATCCTGAGGGTACAATTTCAGTTCCAGTGCCGGATCATACAGAAATTCGAAAAGGAACGCTGCAATCAATAATCCGGCAGACAGGATTGACTCGGAAAGAATTTGAATAACGGTAATCCTGATGAACTGATAAATTCTGAAGGCATAATAATTTCTCCGGGATAGAGTCGGAGTTATAAACCGATTTGAACGGGTGGTTTTCCTGAACCGCCTTTCCCGATGAAGAACCCACCCTTCAAGAAAAAAGCGTTGTAAGGTGGGAGTTTAAACAATAGATAAATTTTTGAAGTAAGGAGAAGGTGCTATGATTTGCCACGAATACAATTCTCAAATGAAAGAGTCAAAAGAAATATAGCACTGGAATCAGGGCTTGAATGTATATCTGGAAGATATTTGTGTTTATAGGTGCAAGTGTGGAGAGTTTTCCCCGTCTATCCCTGGTATTATTGATCTGCACACCATAATTGGCCAAATGATAGTTAAAAAACCAACAGCCCTGAATGGCAAAGAAATTACATTTTTAAGAAAAAATATAGGGTTAAATGCCAGAACCTTTGCTGAATATGTCGGCATTGATAAATCAACGTTTTCCAGGTGGGAGAATAATCAACAAAAACTTGCAAAACCAAATGATCGTTTCATCAGGCTGATCTATGCCTATGTAAAAGGACTGTCTCATAACGATATAGATCATCTCTTGAAAGAGGCAGTAAAGGGTTCCAATAAAACGAATCAGATGAACGAATAAACATTCCAGTAAATACTCTTTGTTCTCAACAGCGGGAGTGCAGAGTTTAATCTGGTGCTGTCAGGATTGGTTCGGTAACAATACCAGCCATGGCGATCGGTTAACCGCAAATTTCAGAAATAACGGGGATGGCCCAGGGTAGAGTTGCTCAAATTATTAATAATGCAAATTTTTGCGAAATTAATAATTTGCTCTCCCAGAGCCATGATATGGAATACATTGCCCGTCATTTTCACATGGACCTGCCTTTGGCCTGGGCCTTGAGCTTAGAAGGAAAGACTGATTTTTTGAGCGAAAATGCCAGGCCTTTGATCCGGCATACCGGATTTGATTATCACAGACCCATTATATAGGGGTTTTTGCTTCTTTTGCCCTATCAATCATTATCAGGATTGTAAAGTGATTTTTACCCAGCCAGGATGATCAGGAAGAACTCCGGATACCTTTTGCTACTTTTGCAGATAGGGTTTGAAAGGTTAAAAAAAATAAATCTATGATCAAAAAATGATGGACAGATGATGGATAAAATAGTTTAAAAACAAAAAAGGCTTTCAACCGAAAAGCTGAAAACCCTTGTCATTAAGTGGCTGGGTGATAAGGATTTGAACCTTAATTGACGGAGTCAGAGTCCGTAGTCCTGCCGTTGGACGATCACCCAGCAAAATAATGATTGATTTTTATACATTAAGCATGTTTCTTAGTCAAGAAATATCTGTGTTCAAAGTTTGTTAAAAATAAGTGAGATATGGTATATAAGACATTAGGTGTTCCGTATTTTTCCATAATTCAATATATGGGGAGGAAAAAATGACTATTGCAGTATTGATCAAAAGAAAGGTCACGCCTGGAAATGAAACCCTGCTGGAAGAGTTATACCGGGAAATGAGAAGTGCAGCTTTGAATCAGAAAGGCTATATCGGAGCTGAAACCTTAAAGAGGTTGGATGTTGCAAGTGAACTTCTGATTATCAGTAAATGGCAGCATATTGATGACTGGTCAAAATGGCTTGTCAGCAAAGAAAGAAGAGCCTATCAGGAACGGATTGATTCTCTTACCAGTGCTGAAACCAAATTTGAGATTTATACCCATTAATTCAGGTGAAATTGATTGCAGAAAAAATTTAAAGATCTGGAAAAAAGACTAATAGAACTCTCTTCTTTTGCAGTGGCTTTTTCAGGTGGTGTTGACAGTTCGTTTCTTCTGGCCGTGGCCAAAAAAGTCAATCCACAAAAATTGCTTGCCATCACCGTATCATCACAGTTTGTGCCGAAAAGAGAAATTGAGTCTGCAAAGAGAATCGCCCGCTCAATTGGGGTTGAGCATATCTGTCTTGATGTGGATATTCTTGAAAATCAAGATGTGGCTCGCAATACTATGGAGCGGTGTTACTATTGTAAAAAGCAAGTATTTTCATTGATAAGACAGACTGCTGAAAGCTTGGGCATTAACTCTTTGCTTCATGGGGTAAATTTAGATGATTTAAAAGACTTTCGGCCAGGCTTAAAGGCCTCAAAAGAACTTGGTGTCCTTTCTCCTTTGGTAGATGCAAAGTTTACCAAATCAGATATCAGGCGGCTTTCAAGACAACTTGAGCTTGAAACCTGGGACAAACCTTCGCAATCCTGTCTGGCAACACGGATTCCATATAATGAAATGATAAAGGCCGAAACTCTTGTTATGGTTGATAAGGCCGAAGCTTTTTTACAGAACCTGGGATTTGCCCAGATACGGGTGAGATGTCATGGGAAAACAGCCAGGATTGAAGTTGAGCCTGATGTGGTTAATACCATTTTGAAAAAAGATATCCGACAAAAAATTTCAATCGCTTTTGCAAAGATTGGATTTGAGCATACCAGCATTGATATAGATGGTTATAAAACAGGGAAGATGAATCCTGGGATACCTGATGAAAAACCGCAGCCTTAAAAAGTAAAATTTAAGACTGCGGTTTTTGTTTTATAACCTGAAGGTCACACGTAAATGGTGTGGATTATCTGTTCTGTATTTCCAGGGCATTGAAAAAATACCCTATTTCAAAAGCAGCCGTTTCAGGTGCATCAGAACCATGAACAACATTTTTTTCTATATTTGTTGCATAATCTTTTCTGATAGTGCCTTCTTCTGCTTCCTCAAAATTGGTGGCACCCATGAGTTTCCTGTTCCTGGCTATCACATCTTTTCCTTCAAGAACCATGACAACAATAGGTCCTGAAGTCATAAAATCAGTAAGGCTGTCAAAAAATGGGCGTTCTTTATGAACGGCATAAAACCCCTGGGTCTGGGTTTTTGTCAGATGAATCATTTTCATTGCAGCTATTTTAATACCATCGGTTTCAAACCGTTTGATTACTTCGCCAATCACGTTTTTTCCAACCCCATCGGGTTTGATTATTGATAATGTTCTTTCCACAATATAAATCCTTTCAAAATATAATTAAAAATTGTCTTGAAAACTACCATAAAGCCATATTATAGTCAATGTTTATACTGGCAGACTAATTTAGATTTAGACAAAACCGTACGCAGATCTCAATGTTTTAAATATAATGAAAATTTTAAGGATTGCAGTTACAGGATCGGCAGGCTCGGGAAAGAGCCTTGTCTGTCAGTGTTTTAAAACAATTGGCCTGGTTACCCTGGATTGTGATGTCATAGCAAGACAGGTTGTGGAACCGGGAATGCCGGGGTTTGAAAAGATCGTGGAAGTGTTTGGCCAGTCAGTGGTACAAAAACAGGGGACCCTGGACAGAACACGGCTGCGAAATATCATTGTGGATGATGCCATACTGCGAAAAAAAATGGAGGATATTTTACATCCCCAAATTTTAAGCGAGATGGTACTCCAAATAGAAAATGCTATGTATAAGGATAAAAAGGCAGTGGCCGTTGAAGTGCCCCTGCTTTTTGAATTGGGCATGGAGAAGCAATTTGATGTCACGATTGTTGTAGCAGCCCAGGATATGGATCTTGTCAAAAGAATTTCTAAGCGGGATAAGGTGTCAAAAGAAAACGCTCAAAAGATGCTGGATCTGCAAATGGCCCAGGAAGATAAAATGGCAATGGCAGACCATGTTGTCATAAATAAGGGAACAATAGCGGAACTCTTTGAATCTGTTGATAATCTCTTTGATAAAATTCAAAAAGAATTCTTGACAACTTAATTGTTTTACCTTATTAGTTTGACATTAATATAATAAACTTCAAACATCATGTCTGTTTGTATATCATTTTTGGCTTTCAGACTTCAAAAAGGTGCTCTTCAACAACAAAATTTAGCCTGTAAAAGAAAATAACCAAAAATTTGGGAGAATGAATGAACCTTGTAGAATTGAATAAGATGAAGATTAGTGAGTTGACCAAGCTTGCTAAGGAATATAAAATTAAAGGGGTTGGCGGGCTTAAAAAGCAGGATTTAATTTTCACTCTGCTCCAGGCAAACATTGAAGAGAGCGGCCAGATTTATGGTGAAGGCACACTGGAAATTCTCCCGGACGGGTTTGGATTTTTAAGAGCTCCTGGATATAATTATCTTCCAGGTCCTGATGATATTTATGTGTCTCCCTCACAAATTAGAAGGTTTAATTTGAGAACAGGAGATACCATCTCTGGTCAGGTTCGACAACCCAAAGATTCTGAACGATATTTTGCATTGCTTAAAGTTGAGGCCGTTAATTTTCAAAATCCTGAACTTGCTGCTGAAACCATTCTTTTTGATAACCTCTTGCCCCTTTATCCTGAACGGAAAATGAATCTTGAGGCTGAATCAGACAATTATGACATGCGTGTGATAGATTTGATGTGCCCCATAGGATTTGGTCAGCGCGGCTTGATTGTATCTCCGCCAAAAGCAGGCAAAACAATGCTGTTGCAGAATATAGCCAATAGCATGGTTAAAGCCCACAGTGATATCATTCCAATGATTGTCCTGATTGATGAACGTCCTGAAGAAGTGACTGATATGCAACGATCAGTAGATGCTGAAGTGGTCAGCTCAACCTTTGATGAACCGGCAGAACGACATGTTCAAGTGGCAGAGATGGTCATTGAGAAAGCTAAAAGAATAGTAGAGCAGGGCCATGATGTCGTAATTTTGCTTGACAGTATCACAAGGTTGGCAAGGGCATATAATTCAGTCATGCCGCCTTCTGGTAAGATTTTGTCCGGCGGTGTGGATTCAAATGCGCTTGACAGGCCCAAAAGATTTTTCGGTGCAGCAAGAAATATCGAAGATGGTGGCAGTCTTACCATTATCGCGACTGCTTTGGTTGATACGGGGAGTAGAATGGATGAAGTTATATTTGAAGAATTTAAGGGCACAGGAAATATGGAATTGGTTCTGGATAGAAAACTTGCTGATAAAAGAATCTATCCAGCCATTGATATGAACAAATCTGGAACGAGAAAAGAGGAACTGCTGCTTGATCCAATGGTTTTGAACCGGGTATGGATCTTAAGAAAACTGCTGTCAAGTTTAAATCCTGTGGACAGCATGCAGTTTTTACTTGAAAAAATGCGAGGAACAAAGGATAATAAAGAGTTTCTTGAATTGATGAATTCATAAAATCACAAAATTAAATGATAGCCTGAAACAAGGATTGGTAAGGAGTTTTAAAGAAAATGAAAAAAGATATACATCCAAAATACACAGAATCAACAGCTTCCTGTGCTTGCGGTGCAACATTTGAAGTTGGGTCCACAAAAGAGAATATCAAGGTGGAAATTTGTTCTCAGTGTCATCCTTTTTTTACTGGAAAGCAAAAACTGGTTGACTCTGCCGGAAGGATTGACCGTTTCAACAAGAAATATGCAGGGTTTGATGTAAGCAAACTTGTTTAGTGTCTGGACGAAACAATTAGCAGGTTTGGATCGGGTACTATTTAGCACTTTCTATAATTTGTAATATAAAAGGGGTCTTACCAAAAGAACCCCTTTTGAGTTTTTAAATTATGATAGAAAAATTAAAAGGCATTGAAGAAAGATTTATTAAGCTTGAGCATCTCTTGAGTGATCCGGCTGTTATAAGCGATCAAAAAAAATACCAGGCGTATTTGATCGAACATGGGGAACTCAATAAAATTGTTCCAAAGTTCAGGGAATATGAAGGGCTTTTGGAGGAGTTAAAAGAGGCAAAAGAGTTTTTAAGAGATAATGATCCTGAAATAAGGGCCATGGCCAAAGAAGAGATTCCGGTTCTTGAATCAAAAACAGAAGCGAAAAAATCCCAACTCAATGTTCTTTTGATGCCAAAAGACCCCCGGGATGATAAAAATGTCATCATTGAAATCCGTGCGGGGACCGGTGGAGAAGAGGCCGGCATTTTTGCTGGAGATTTGTTCAGAATGTATTCAAGGTATACTGAATCCAAAAACTGGACCATGGAGATTATTGAAAAAAATGTTTCCAGCTCAGGCGGGTTTAAAGAGATTGTTACCCTGGTGAAGGGGAAGGGCGCATTCAGCTGCTTTAAATATGAAAGCGGCACCCATCGTGTTCAAAGGGTACCTGAAACAGAAACCCAGGGACGGGTACATACTTCTGCTGTAACAGTGGCTGTTCTTCCTGAGGCAGAAGATGTTGACATTGATATCAATCCTGCAGATCTTAGATTTGATGTGTTCAGGGCTTCAGGGCCCGGGGGGCAGTCAGTCAATACAACAGATTCTGCAGTACGGGTTACCCATCTTCCAACTGGTGTTACAGCCACGTGCCAGGATGAGAAATCCCAGCATAAAAACAAGGTTAAAGCATTGGGTGTTCTAAAGGCCCGTATCCTTGATGCCAAGGTAAGAGAAGAGGATGCAAAAAGAGCTGCCGAGAGAAAAGGGCAGGTTGGTACAGGGGACAGAAGCGGCAGGATCAGGACATATAATTTTCCCCAGGGCAGAATGACAGATCATCGAATCGGCCTTACTCTTTATCGGCTGGATACTATAATGGAAGGTCATATCCAGGAAATCATTGATGAGCTTACAACATACAATCAGGCAAAGGCTTTAAAGGAAATTGCCTAAAAAATTGAATGATTGGACAATCATTAAGATTCTTTCCTGGACAGAATCCTATTTAAAAAATCATTCCATTGACAGCCCCAGATTGACTGCTGAAATGCTGCTTGCCCATTGCCTTGGCAAAAAGCGGCTTGATCTTTATCTTCAGTATGACCGCCCCCTTCAGAAAAATGAATTATCCGATTTTAAGGTCTTAATTAAAAGAAGAATACAAAAAAATGAGCCCGTCGCCTATATCACAGGGGAAAAGGGTTTTTTTGAATCTGACTTTGAGGTGGCCCAGGGGGTTTTAATTCCCCGGTCTGATACGGAAACCCTTGTTGAACAAGCATTGAAAATATTAAATACCTGTCAAAGCCATTCCAGACCCAGGATGATTCTTGAACTGGGAACAGGTTCAGGTGCGATTATTGTTTCTCTGGCAAAGGCGATTCCCCGCCATTTGTATTTTGCAAGCGATATCTCCTTGGCAGCACTTGCAATTGCAAAAAAAAATGCCGAAAAAATAACCAAAGACAAGATAAGCTTTTTTGCAGGCTCCTGGTTTTCTTCTTTGAGGGAAAATTCAAGATTTGATTTGATCGTTTCAAATCCACCCTATATTCCCACCCGAGATATTCAAGGGCTGGAACCTGAAATAAAAGAATTTGAACCCATACTTGCCCTTGACGGGGGTAGAGACGGGATTGATAGTTTCAGATCAATTTTAAAGAGCGCTCATAATTATCTTGTCCCGGGTGGAACAATTTTGCTTGAGATGGGGTTTGATCAAAAAGAAATGGTGCAAAGTATTTCAAGGCAGTATACAGAGTATGAATCCATCGATTTTATAAAGGATTTGGCAGGTCATAACAGGGTGGCTTTAATTAAAAAAATCGATTGATTAAAAAAAAGATTTTTGATATATGAATTAAGATTTGTGTTGGATAAGAAAAACTCACATTCAGGGACTTGGAAATCAGGTGCTTTTATAAAAGTCGAATTTTAAGGATGATCTGGATGGTGGAAAAACCATTAATTAATTTGGAGAACAAATGGCTTACATTACAATTAGAGAACTTTTAGAAGCAGGTGTCCATTTCGGACATCAGACCAAGCGCTGGAACCCAAAGATGAAAAAGTATATCTTTGGTGCAAGAAACGGGATTTATATCATTGACCTGCAACAGACGGTTAAATTATTCAAAAAGGCCCATGATTTTATCAAAAATGTGGCGGCCAATGGTCAGGACGTCCTTTTTGTCGGGACAAAAAAGCAGGCCTCGGAAGCTATCTATGACGAAGCAAACCGCGCTGAACAATTCTATGTTCAAAACAGATGGCTGGGTGGCATGCTGACCAATTTCCAGACCATTAAGAATAATATCACCCGGTTTCATTTTTTAAATTCAATTGAAAATGACGGAACCCTTGAAAATTATCCCAAAAAAGAGCAGGCAAAAATGCTCAAAGAAAAAACCAAGTTGGAGTTTGCCATTGGCGGTATCAGTG
>JAHJDU010000206.1 GCA_018812385.1 Pseudomonadota bacterium | reverse complement strand
CCGAAAACCGCCAATTTTCCCGATTACTGCGTTGGGCTCAACCAATCTTATAAAATCGGGTTAATCCTCAAAATACTCAATGTATTCCTCCGGTTAAAATTATCGCCCGCCTTGTACTCGTAAAAATTTTCAGGTTTTCGGTCAGGCACTAGATAATCGATTTAATAATAAATCATCTTTTCCCAGAATTCTTTTTCATCCTTGTCCCAGTCCGGGCCAAATTTTTTATCACAAAATGACCCAAGCCTTTTGTACCAGTTTGTCCAGGGGTTTTTACCTTCCTTTTTAGCTGTGAGCACATCAATAAGAAATGTTTCGATATTGATCATTTCTTCTTTTGGTATATATGAGCAGGCACCGCCAAGATATGATTTTTTAATATTATCCGGGCTGAGCGCATGGGCTGTAAGCATTACAGGTATAATATTTTTCTTGTTAGCAATCTCCAGCAGCTGATAGCCATCAACACCCATGATATCAAGAATCGCTATATCAAACTCCTGGGTCTCAAGAAAATTGTTTGCCTCTTCAAAGCTTTGGGCCCTTACGATTGTACACATATCGAGCAATTCTTCCAAAGAATCAAGAACATCTGGTTCATCATCAACAATCAGAACTTTTTTGTTTTCCAAACTTATATTTGTCATATTTCTTTCCGATCAATTAAGGGTTATGTTTTTATATGGTCATAGTATAATTCATATCCACAAAGATTCAATACAATTTTGCTTTTAACTGCCCGCATGCAGCTAAAATATCATCCCCTTTGCTTTTTCTTGTAATTGCTGTGAAATCTCTATCAAGCAAAACCTGCAAAAATTCGCTGATTTGATCTTTAGACGGGCGCTTAAAATCACTATTTTCATATTCATTAAAGGGTATCAAATTTATTTTTGCTTTAATCGGAGCCAAAAGCTTTGCAAGCTTGAGCGCATCTTCTTTTGTATCATTCACTCCTTTCATTAAAATATATTCAAAGGTAATCTTCTTCCTTGGTTTCATGGTAAAGGTTCGACAGGCCTCCAGCAGCTGGGCTAAAGGATATTTTTTATTTATGGGCATCAAGCGGGATCGCATCTCATCTGTGGTTGCATTTAAAGATACGGCCAGATTCACATCAGTATCAAGACCCAATTGTGTTATTTTCGGGACCAGGCCGCAGGTAGAGACCGTTACCCGCCTGGATGAAAATTTGAGTCCATAATCACTGTCTGTGATAATCTCTAATGCCTTTACAAGGTTTTTATAATTGGCAAGGGGTTCCCCCATTCCCATAAACACAATATTGGAAAGTTTTTTGGGATCAAGATCTTTTTGACTCAGGTAATACCTTGCATCCCTGATCTGGGCAATCATTTCAGAAGTATTTAAATTCCTGACGAATCCGCCTTTGGCCGTTAAACAAAACTGACAATTCTGAACACATCCAACCTGTGAAGACACACAAAGGGTAAAATGATCTTTTTCAGGAATCAAGACGGATTCAATATGCTGTCCATCTGAAAGTCTATGTAAAAATTTTTCAGTCCTATCAACAGAAACCAATTTTTCATCAAGGATAAGACGTTGGATATAAAAATTATCTTCCAAAGTTTTGCGCAGCTCCTTTGAAAGATCCGTCATCTGTTCAAAGGCATCTGCCTGACGGATGTAGAGCCACTTGAATATCTGCCCGGCCCTGAACGGTCGAATACAGTTGCTATCAAGCCAGCCCGCAAGATCATTCCTAGTAAAATTCAGTATATTTTCCATATATTTTTATCTACCTAAAGTTAATATTTTCTTGACATAACACGGAATATATACTAATTTCAATGATTTGATTTGATATTTTGAGGTTGGCCTCTTTATGTTTGAAAATTTGAGTGACAGACTTGATTCAGTCTTTAAAAAGCTAAAAGGTCACGGCACCCTGAATGAAAAGAACATTGATGATGGTCTTAAACAGGTGCGGATGGCACTGCTTGAGGCTGATGTCAATTATAAGGTTGCAAAATCTGTTATTTCAGATATAAAGGGCAGGGCTTTGGGCCAGGAAGTAATGCAAAGTCTTACACCTGGTCAGCAGGTCATAAAAATTGTAAACGATGAATTTACCAAGATGATGGGGTCTGAGCATCAAGGCTTAAATTTTGATGGGAAGTCTTTGGGTTCTGTTATGCTTATTGGGCTGCAGGGTTCTGGTAAAACCACAACAGCAGGAAAACTTGCACTCTATCTTCGGAACGAGGGCAGAAAACCGTTCCTGGTACCAGTGGATGTTTACAGACCTGCGGCAATTGATCAGTTGAAAAAGATTGGAAAACAACTGGATGTTCCAGTATTCCAATCCACAACAGATATGAAGCCTTTAAAAATTTGTCAGGATGCACAATTGGCAGCCAGGGAATTAGGATGCGACACCCTGTTACTGGATACTGCAGGAAGGCTGCATCTTGATGAAGAATTAATGGCTGAGTTAAAAGGCATCAAAAAGGGGATCAATCCATCAGAAATACTTCTTGTGGCCGATGCCATGACAGGGCAGGATGCGGTGAATATTGCCGGATCATTTGACAAAGCACTTGATCTTACAGGTGTTGTGCTGACTAAAATGGATGGTGATGCTCGCGGTGGTGCAGCGCTCTCCATAAAAGCTGTTACGGGTAAACCGTTAAAATTCATCGGTGTGGGTGAAAAATCAACAGCGCTGGAAGCATTTCATCCCGACAGGATGGCTTCCAGAATCCTGGGAATGGGGGATGCGCTTTCATTTATTGAAAAGGCCCAGAAAGCCGTTGACCAGAAAGAGGCCAAAGCGCTTGAGAAAAAGCTGAGAAAGAATGACTTTACCCTGGAAGATTTTAAGAACCAGATAAAATCAGTCCAGAAAATGGGGTCAATAAAAGACCTCATCGGAATGTTGCCAGGGATGAATAAGAAACAGCTTAAAGGCTTAAATATAGATGACAGGGAATTTGCCAGGATTGAAGCAATTATCAATTCAATGACACCTTACGAAAGACGTGTCCACGCCATTATCAAGGGGTCAAGAAAAATAAGAATTGCCAATGGAAGCGGAACCACGGTTCAGGATGTTAACAAGCTTTTAAAAAGCTATTCCCAGTCTATGAAGATGATAAAGAAGTTTAATAAAGGCGGCATGCGATCATTGAAAAACATGTTACCGTTTTAAGGAGAAAAAAAAGAATATGGCCGTAAGAATCAGATTGACCAGAAAAGGAACAAAGAAGAAACCTTTTTACAGAATAGTGGCTGCTGACATTGAAAACCCAAGAGATGGCAGATTTTTAGAACTCTTAGGTACCTACAATCCAATGGTTGAGCCAAATGCAATTGTGCTGAAAGAAGACAGAATAAAGTATTGGTTGGGCGAAGGTGCTAAACCTTCAACAACTGTCCAGAGCATATTGAAACGGCAGGGAGTGGTGCAAGCTTAAGCATATGTTGTTTTATATGCAAACCCGGTATTCTCAACACCTTAATTTAAGGAAATCTAGTTATGAAAGAGCTGATAGAATACATTGCAAAAGCACTGGTAGACAATCCTGATCAAGTTTCTGTATCAGAAGTTAGTGGAGATCAAACTTCTGTTTTAGAACTTAAGGTGGCAAAAGAGGATCTGGGAAAAGTAATAGGCAAGCAGGGAAGATCGGCAAGGGCCATGCGAACAATTTTAAGTGCGGCATCCACCAAGCTTAAAAAACGTACAGTTCTTGAAATTATTGAATAGATGATAAACAAAGCCACTTCGTTTACTATAGGAAAGGTAACCGGAGTTCATGGACTTAATGGTAATCTTAAGATTTGGTCCTTTGCAGACTCGGTTGATACCTTTTGTCCGGGCACAAGCGTTCTTTTAAAATCAGAAGAGGGACAGGGCAAAACCTTTACTATCCTTCAGGCATTGCCCCATAAAAAAGGGGTCATACTCTCCCTTGAAGGGGTTGACAGCCGAAACCTTGCCGAAGACCTTATAGGAAAAGAGATTCTCATTGACCGGGATCAATTGTCCGAACCAGAAGAAGACACCTGGTATTGGCAAGACCTCTTGGGGATGGATGTGTTTGATAATCAAAAAGGGTTTATAGGCAAGATAACCGATATCTTTCCAACGGGCGCAAATGACGTTCTGGTCGTAACAGACGTAACTAACGAGGATCAGGAAACCCTGGTGCCAATGAATAAACACTTTGTTGAATCCGTTGATATTGAAAAAAAGACCATGCTGACAACCTTGCCCGAGGATTACTAATGGACTTTACTATACTGACCCTGTTTCCGGAACTCATCACCTCGTTTTTCGAGCATGGCATGATCTCAAGGGGTATTGAAAAAGGCCTGATAAAAGGACATTGCATTAATATCAGGGATTTTTCAACAGACCGCCATAACACGGTTGATGACAGGCCCTATGGTGGTGGAAGCGGCATGGTAATGAAGCTGGAACCCTTACAGGCCGCTATTTTATATGCCAAAAAAAAAGCTCCTGAATCACAGGTCGTATTAATGACCCCCCAGGGGACCCGGTTCAGCCAGGAAAAGGCATTTGAACTTGCCTGCCAAAATGAGGGGCTTATTTTTGTCTGCGGAAGATATGAAGGAATTGATGAACGGGTATACACCACGCTTATTGATGAAGAGATATCCATCGGGGATTATGTCATGACCGGCGGAGAGCTTGCATCAATGGTCATCATTGATTCCATAGCCAGGTTAATTCCCGGCGTATTGGGAAGTTGTGAATCCTGGCAATCAGATTCATTTACAGATGACAGGCTTGAGTATGCACAATATACAAGACCGGAAGAATTTGAAGGGCTAAAGGTTCCCGAGGTGCTATTGTCCGGGAACCATGAAAAGATAAGATTATGGAGAAAAAGTTCGTCTCTTCAGAGGACATTTCTGAAACGACCGGATCTTTTACAAAAAGGCAAACTGGATACTGAAGAAAAAAAGATATTAAAACAATGGAGTCAGGAGTTGGAAAACCTTGTCAGCGAATAACCTTTACGTGGCATTAATCCATTTTCCTGTAATAAACAAGAAAGATCAACCCATTGGATCAGCTTTGACAACCATAGACTTGCATGATATTGCACGGGCATCCATCACCTTTGGTGTAAGAGGGTTTTATGTCATAACCCCTTATGAAGACCAGGCAACCCTGGCCAATCAGGTGATTGAACACTGGACAAAAGGAGTTGGGTCTAAACTGAATCCGTTCAGGAAGAATGCCCTGGAACTCATTCGGGTGACCAAAACCCTTGAGGATGCGGTTTCCTCAATTGAACAGGAAAGAAAAGAGCCGGTTGTGACCATTGCCACAAGTGCAAAAGAAAAACCCGGCTCAATAACAATAGAGACGTTACAGCAAAAGCTTGAAAATAAAGCTTCCCATGTCATTATTTTTGGAACTGCATGGGGACTGGCAGATGAATTGATTGATACCTGTGATTTTATTTTAGACCCGATTTCCGGGAAAACGGATTACAATCACCTTTCTGTCAGGTCTGCTGCATCAATATATTTAGACAGGATTATAAATGGCAGATAAGATAGTATTTGCTAAAAGGGAAGGTAACTAGGAGGAAACATGAGTAATATAATCGAAAAATTAGAAAAAGAACAATTACGTCTTGATATCCCTGCATTTGATTCAGGTGATACTGTAATAGTACATGTAAAAATCAAAGAGGGTGATAAAGAGCGTATTCAGCTATTCCAGGGCGTAGTGATTAAAAAAACCAAAGGATATGCAAGTGCCCGGTTTACCGTAAGAAAGATTTCCGGCGGCATTGGTGTTGAAAGAATATTTCCGCTTTTTTCCCCTTCCATTGATAAAATTGAAGTGGTAACAAAGGGTAGGGTTAGAAGATCCAAACTCTATTATCTTAGAAATCTTCGTGGTAAAGCAGCCAGGATCAAAGAAAAACGGTTTGCTTAAAAACCCCTTAAAAGGTTTCGCTGATGTGGCAATTTGAACACAAAGCAAAAACCCATGGGTATAAAATTATAGCAGGTGTTGATGAGGCCGGCAGGGGACCCCTTGCCGGCCCTGTCGTGTCTGCTGCCGTGATCCTGCCGCATGATTTTGTGTGTATTGGGATCAATGATTCCAAAAAGCTGTCAGAAAAAAAAAGAAATGCTCTCTTTCCGATCATCATGGAACAGGCTATTGCTGTTTCTACTGGTATATCCTCCCACGATGAGATTGATAAAATTAATATTCTTCAGGCATCTTTGCTTTCCATGAAACGGGCTGTTGAAAAACTTTCAACCCCACCTGATTTCCTTGCCCCGGATTTTCTTCTTATTGATGGTAATTTCACCCTGGACATGGACATTGAACAGTCAGCGATTGTCAAAGGGGATTCAAGAAGCATTTCCATTGCTGCCGCCTCCATCATTGCAAAGGTCACAAGGGATGCCATAATGGAAGCTCTCCATAAAAAATATCCTCTTTATAATTTTATCCAGCACAAAGGCTACCCCACCAAAGCCCACAAGGAAGCCATATTAAAACATGGCCCCTGCCCAGTTCACAGGCGTACTTTTAAGGGGGTAAAAGAGGTGATCAATGCCGGATGACCGAAAAAACTTAGGACATCGTGGGGAAACAGCAGCTATATCCTTTGTTCAAACCAAAGGATTTACCATTCTTGAGACCAACTATAAGACAAAAATAGCTGAAATAGACATTATTGCCAAAGACAAGGACTGCATTTGTTTTATTGAAGTCAAAACAAGACGCAGCCTTAAAAAAGGACTGCCAAGAGAATCGGTCACCTATTCAAAACAAAAAAAAATCATCCTGGGAGCCTCCATTTATCTCAAAGAAAAAAAGCAGATGAATTCCAGAGTCCGGTTCGATGTGATTGAAGTTCTTGAAAAAAATGGCAGCTTTGATATTAATTTAATTAAAAATGCTTTCTCAGCTTATTAAAACGGATTATTAGAACGGGTCATTAAAATGGACACCCAAAATTCACCAGGAACTCTCTATATTGTTGCCACCCCCGTGGGGAACCTTGAAGATATAACCTTCAGGGCAGTTAAAATTTTAAAACAGGTGGACCTTATTGCAGCAGAAGATACCCGGCATTCAAAGAAACTTCTTTCCCATTACGACATACGAACAAAACTTGTGTCCTGCCATGAGCACAACGAAATTAACAAAACCCCCCAACTCATCACTCATTTAAAAAATGGTCTTAACATTGCCCTGATTTCCGATGCCGGCACCCCATCTATTTCAGATCCAGGCTATAACCTTGTCACAGCAGTTGCCAGAGAAATGCTGCCCATCATTCCCATTCCAGGATGCAGTGCCGCCATTGCCGGATTAAGTGTGTCAGGACTGCCAACCGATTCATTTCTCTTCCTGGGATTCTTACCCAAAAAACAGCAAAAGCAAAAGCAGGCCCTTGAAGCCATAACAAATCAAAGTGCGACCCTCATCTTTTATGAATCCCCAAGGCGGATTAAAGCCCTTATTGACAATATGCGCAATATTCTGGGAGATCGGAAAGCATGCCTTGCCAGGGAAATCACCAAACTCCACGAAGAATACATCCGGGGCAACCTGTCTGATATCCTTAAAACACTTGAAGAAAAAGAAATCATTAAAGGAGAATGCTCCCTCTTTGTCCAGGGTCAGTTGGAGCAAAAGACCATTGATGAAGAACAACTTGAAGAAATCATCATTTCAAGACTTGCAACCACAGATCTTGGCACATCAGATTTAGCCAGACAGATTTCAAAAGAATTCAAGGTATCAAAAAAACAGGTGTATGATACCATCCTCAAATCAAACCAGAGCGATTCATAATGATTTCAAATTAACCAGTGCCTGACCGAAAATCTGAAAATTTTTGTGAGCATAGGCTCCTCTTTGAGCTGAGTACAGGGAGGAACACTAACTATGTGACATAAAAAAGGGTTGTATCTTGATAGAAGAGCCAACCCTTTTTTTTATCTACTTAAAATATAATTTAACAATACCAATTACATTTTACTTCCTTCTGCATGACTCTGGAGCTTAACTTCAACTTTTTCAGTCAAGGATGCATAGTATCTTCTCAGTATAACCAGAACTTCTTCACGGCCAAAGTGATCAACAACTTCTTCATTGTTGGAAAGGGCATGGCGCAGTTTGGTTCCGGAAAGAACAACCCTGTCTTCTTTGCCATGGGGGCAGGTTCTCAAGGAGGCCATGCCGTCACATTTGTAGCAGTAGAAGGTCCAGTCGATTTTCAAGGGTTCACAAAGCAGCGCTTTGCCAGGCTCTGCCGGTGCCGGGATCTTGTCAAAGATTTCCTGTGCTTCAAACAGGGTATAGAAATCGCCCACGCCTGCATGGTCACGGCCAATGATCATTCTGTTAACCCCGTAGTTCTGGCGGAAGGTGGCGTGGAGAAGGGCTTCTCTGGGGCCTGCGTATCTCATGTCAAGGGGATAGCCGGCTTGGACCACGTGCTGGGGAACAAAATATCCTTTGACCAGGGTATCAATACATTCCACACGGACATCGGCTGGGATGTCACCGGGTTTGAGGTTACCGATGAGGGAATGGATGAGAACGCCGTCACAAACATCAATGGCAATCTTGCAAAGAATTTCATGGGATCTGTGCATGGGGTTTCTCAGCTGCAGGGCAGCCACATTGGCCCAGCCTCTTTCGTCAAAAATAGCGCGGGTTTCAGCAGGTGTCAGGTAAACCCCTTTAAATTTTTCAGGGAATTCGCCTTCAGAAAGAACTTTTACAGGGCCTGCAAGGCAGAATTCTTTTCTGGCCATAACCATCTGAACACCAGGGTGATCTTTCATGGCAATACTCCAGAACTTGTCATCTGCAGACTCTTCGCCTTGGCCTTTATAAACTTTTTCACATTCCCATTTTTTCTCGTCTTCAGACATTTCAAATTTTTCTGCTATCTTCATGGTGGCAAAGATTTCACCCTTTCTTTCAAGGGCAATTTCATCACCTACTTTGATCCCTGCCGCATCATCTTTGCCGGCATCCAGCATAACCGGTACAGGCCAGAAAGTACCATCAGCCAAGAGGAAATCTTCGCAAACGCCTTTCCAGTCCGCTTTGGTCATAAACCCGTTAAGCGGGCTAAAACCACCAATTCCCAGCATGATCAGGTCGCCCTTTACCTGGGATGAAATTTCAATTTTTTTAAGGCCTGCGGCTTTTTTAAGTTCAGCTTCAAGTGCTGCGCCTTCAAGTTTACAAATTACAAGTCCTTTGCCGCCATGAGGTGCTACTAATTTAGACATATACTTTATTCTCCCTATTTATGTTTAACCACCTTAATAAATGTTTACTCAAACATTTATCTAAAATTCCAATATAAAAAATCTTGTAACATGTAATGATGATTAATAAATTTGTCAAGAATTTTATTAATTTATCTGTAAAATCCTGGCAATTTCATCCATTGAATCCACATTAAAATCTGCTTTGAGTTTTGAGTTTTTAAATGCTGCAAATCCTACTTTTGCACTGGCTGCCGCCTGCCGGTCATAATCAGAATCCCCGATAAAAAGAATCTCATCCGGTTTTAATTCAAATCTTTCCATTATCAGCAACAATTGTTCAGGATCAGGTTTTGGTTTTTTAACCATTGCCGCTGTCACCACGGCTTCAAAATAGTCTTCCAGATGGAAATCTTCCAGTACCCTTTCCATGGTATTGGTCCGGTTGGTAGCGATCCCCCTGATATAACCGTTATCTTTCAGCTTTATAAGAAGTTCTTTTAACCCTTTTTCCATGACCATGTCCTGGATGAATTTATGATACCCAATATTTTTAAGATAGTCATATACAATTGAAAGGTCACCCATTTCCGGGAAAAGATAGCCAATGGCCTTATTTACAGTCATCATGTGAATATTGATAAATTGTTCATCATTGAGTGCGGGCTTATCAAAACTCTGAAGAACCTCATCATAATATTTCCTGTTGGCCACGGCCGTGTCAAACATGACACCATCACAGTCAAACACCACTGCTTTTATTTTTAAAATATCCATATTAAAATTTTCTTTAACAAACTTATGCAAGCTTAAGATTTTGGTGCCTTTTTTTCAAGAAAAATGGCATATACCCTTATGGTTAATGTTGATTTGTACTGGCTGTCTGTTTTAAGGGTCAGCACATCATACAGGTTCTGTACCTTATCTGATGTGCTTTTGATTTTAACCTGCCAGGATTTCTTATCATCCATTGATTCAATAAGACTGGTTTCAATCCTGGCATTGCCTCTCGTCTCCATTCCCAGGATCGAAAACGGATATTTTTCAGAAGGGGTAATGTTGACGACAGCCTCTAAGGTATCGCCTGGATTCCCATTCAGGTAAACAGATTCAGGGTTGATATCGACAATTTTTTCAACAGGGCCTGTGACAACCAGATTGAATTCTTTTCTCACAGGATCATCGGTCTTGACCAGGATAACTTTTTTCATGGTCTTTCCGCCATATCCATCGGTTTTAAAACTCAACTTTATTTTGCCTTCCCCACCCGGGGGAATTTCCCTGTCAAAGGAGTGCTTGTCACACCCTCAGGGAGGCAGGACATTATTAATGTGCAAAAGGGTGTCTCCGATATTTTTAATTTTGAACTCATGGGGTATAGAAACCCCTTCCGGTACTGATTCAAAAGTAAAAACAGGTATATCAATCAAAACTTTGGGTTGAGCCAGTCCTGGTTGAGGCAGAAAAAATACGGCAATGAAAAGAGCAATGAGGATGGTTTTCTTTTTCATAATTTACAGGGTTCCCCTAAAAAATTAATAATAAAACAATTGGAATAACCTATACTGCTTCCGAATAAATTTCAAGTATGATCTGTTTCCTTTTTTTTGGAGCCCAACGCAGTAATCGGGAAAATTGGCGGTTTCCATCTGCACACTATTTAAACAGCAGTTCATTGATCATAGCACAGATCCCGTTTTTCTGGTCTATTTTTTTTTGGTCAATACTCAATACCTTAACCACTCCCATCAAGGCATTTGCCATCATAATATTTGGATATGAATAAAAATCCTCCCGGGATACAGGTTTTTGGCAGATATCATACCCATTGGCGGCCAGGATCTCCAGCACAGACTTTAGTGTCACACTGGCCAGCACATGGCGGGATTCCGGGACCATCACGATTTTGTCCTGTATGGCAAATATACTTGCGGTATTGGTTTCAGAAACAGTTTGATCAGGGTTCAAAATAATGGCTTCATCTGCGTCATGCTCTTTAGCAAATCTTCTGGCAAGCTCATAATAAAGATAATTCAAGGTTTTATAATCTGCCAGAGGTGTCTGCCTGGGATGTGGATAGGTGATAAGGTCCAGTCCCTTTTTGCCCAGCATCTTAAGCCTGTGGGTATATTCCCTTGCAAAAGCAGCCAGAAATACCTTATTTCCATTATCCTGTTCATCTCGTGATACCAATAGTTTGATGGCAAGAGATTTATCCTGGAACTTATTTGCACTTATTAAAGAAAAGATCACATTCTCCCATGTTATATCGGGCAAGGCCTCGGAAAAAAGGGTTTTCCAGGCCCTGTTCAAACGAGACACATGCTCTTTCAGGCGAAATATCCTTCCTTTTTCCACGCAAAGGGTTTCAAACAGCCCTGCCCCATATTGGAATCCCGAACTTGTGGCCGATACCATGGCCTGATCCAGATCAATGAGTTTACCGTTCACCCAGGCTTTGGGTTTATTGTCCACATCCTTTTTTAAGCCTCCGGACAAGGATTCCATCAATGTTTTTCCTTTATCAAGGGTTTCCTGGTATTCTTTTTCCGGGTCAGAGTCATACACAATGCCGCCACCCACTGAAAAAACCACCCTGTCATTGGCAATAGTGGCAGTCCTTATGGCAATTGATAAATCCATGGTATCATGAAAACTGATATATCCGATGGATCCTGTATATATATGGCGTTTTACTGATTCCAGCTCATCAATAATCTCCATGGAACGAATCTTGGGACAACCAGTGATGGAACCTCCAGGAAATGTGGCTTTTAAAAGATCCACAGATGTTTTCTGGTCTTCAAGCAGGCCTTCCACAATAGAAACCAGATGAAATACATTCTCATATGCCTCAAGACGCTTATGTTCTTTGACAATGACTGATCCGGGCCGGGTCACACGGGAAAGATCATTTCTCATCAGGTCCACGATCATGGTCAGCTCGGCATCGTCCTTAAAACTTTGGATCAGCTTTACCCCATTTTCCCGGTCTTGTTTTTGTGTCCTGCCCCGGGCTATGGTACCTTTTATGGGCCTTGTTTCAACCTGCCGGCCAATCTGTTTGATAAAGCGTTCAGGAGAGGTAGACACAATTTTGTGATCATTGGCATGAATATAACTGAAAAAAGAGGCAGGATTTCGTTCAAACAAATCCAGAAACAATGAATAAGCGTCTCCTGAAAACCCGGATTCAAAACGCTGGGAAAGATTAGCCTGGTAAATATCACCGGCCCTTAAATAATCAATGATTTTTTTTACAGAAAGAATATATTCCGGTTTTGTAAAACTTGATTTAAACCCTGAACTGTCTATGGAAAAAGGTTTTCTTTTAATTGGGCTTTTTATTCTGTCAAAGAAAAATCCTTTGATATCCCCTATAATATCATCTGTTTTTTGAAGAATTGTCTTGTGGTCCAACACAGGGATACAAAGCCGGGTCTCACCTGTTTTTTTATCCTGAATCACAAGAATGGAAGGAGCATACAAACATAAATCCGGAAGACCGGTATCCATGCAGGTCCTGGGAAGAGTTTCAATGTGATCTTTTAAGTCATAGGAAAAATACCCGAACAAGCCTGCGTGAATCGGAAGGTTAAAACAATCTCCATCCATTTTGAACCGGTTCAACAGCGCCTGAATAACAAGAAATGGATCTTGATGAAGCTGAGTCTTTTTCCCCTGATATTGGATGGACACCTTATCCTGCCGGCTAACCACTTCAAGCCATGGTTTTACTGCAAGGATATGATATTGTGAGCAGTCAAGATTTGATCCTGATAATAGCAGCACCGTCCCGATATCGTCGGCAAATGATGCTGCTATCTGTTCAAAGGGCCGGTCAAGTTCAATTATTTCCTGATGAACCTGTTTTAACGAAGGAAGATGTTTTATCAATCCATCCATCTTAAGACCACTCATCTCAAGAAAGGATTCATTCTCTTTTCATTACCTATGGTTGTTTCAGGGCCATGACCGGTATACACGATTGTATCCTCATCAAAGACTAACAGCTTTTCCTTAATATTTGAAATCAGGGTATCATAGTCACCCCCGGGAAGATCCGTCCTGCCAATGGAGCCTGCAAACAAGGTATCCCCGGAAAAAAGATGACCCTTGGTATAAAGACAGATGCCGCCTTTTGAATGACCTGGCGTGTGGATCACCTTTAAGGTAATCTCACCAAACCTTATTTCATCCCCATCTTTTAATAGAATATCTGCCGGGGGTGAATTGTCTGCCGATAGTCCGAACATTAATGCAGAATGTGAAAGCTCTTTCAGCATGGGCTCGTCCTCCGGATGAATAGCAAGCTGTGCCCCTGTCACTTCTTTCATTCTTTTATTGGCACCCACATGGTCAAAATGCCCGTGGGTATTGATCAGATATTTTACTTTTAATTCAGATTTAGACAGCTCCATCAGGATTCGGTCTGCATCATCTCCCGGATCAATCACAACAGCTTCTTTTGTGGATTCACATCCTAAAATAAAACAATTGGCCATAATCGGGCCAACCTCAAGTTTCTTTATAATCAAGACAACCTCCTATTTAGTGCCTGTCCTAAAGTCTGAAAATTTTGGTTATTCAAAACCTTCAAGTAATTTAATACGATCCAACACCCCGTTGATAAAAGAACCGGAATCCCTTGTGCCATAAGTTTTACCAATTTCAACCGCTTCATTTATGGTGACACTGGTTGGTATATCAGAGCACTTCAAAAATTCAAATGTTGCTATGCGCATGATGTTTCTGTCCACCACCGGCATCCTGGAAAGTTTCCAGTTTTTTGAATATTTATTTAACAATGCATCTATTTGAGCGCTGTTTTCCACAACCCCTTTTACCAGATCCAGAAAAAAGGGTTTGACCCCCTGTGTAAGTTTTTCTTCATTATTGGCACAAAAATCCAACAGATTTTTATCTGGATCAGATTTGTCCATGTCAAAGAAAAAAAGGGCCTGAAGGGCAAGTTCCCTTGCCTGCCTGCGGTCACCCATAATATTATTTAACCTTTTTTAAGCCTTTCGGAAAGATTTGCCATTTCCACAGCAGCAAGTGCCGTATCAAATCCTTTATTGCCGGCCTTAGTACCTGCCCTTTCAATGGCCTGTTCAATGCTTTCTGTGGTAAGAATTCCAAACATCACCGGAATATCGGCCTCAAGGCTTACAGAGGCAATTCCCTTGGATACTTCTGCGCACACATAATCATAGTGGCTCGTGGCACCACGAATAACAGCCCCGATACAGATAATGGCATCATAGGTTCCATGTTTCAGCATCTTCTTTGCAGCTAAAGGAATTTCAAAAGCGCCTGGAACTTTTAAAATAGTGATATCCTTATCCGCTGCTCCGCTTCTGATTAATGCATCAATGGCGCCATCTAACAGCCTGGCTGTGATAAAATCATTAAAACGGGAAGCAATGATTCCAAATTTCTTCCCCTGGGCCTGTAACCCTGCTTCTATAATTTTTGGCATTTTTCTTTTCCTTATAACATGGGGTCAATCTGTCATTATCAATATTATCTTGTACGTTTCCGGTTTAATCATACTTTTCTGGTGAATAACGTCAATAACAAAAGCCTTACCCGATTAATATTTCAATGAGGTCATTTAATTTACATGTGGAGCAAATGCCCCATTTTAGCCTGCTTACATTTGAGGTATCCCTGATTATGGCAATTGGATTCAACTTCAATGGGAACCTGTTCAACAACACTTAATCCATACCCCTCAAGGCCGATCATTTTTTTAGGGTTGTTGGTCAGAAGCCGCATTTTTTTAACACCCAGGTCCACCAGTATCTGGGCTCCCACACCATAATCTCTCATGTCTGCCTTAAACCCGAGTTTCTCATTGGCTTCAACAGTATCCATGCCCTGACGCTGATATTCATAGGCTTTTAATTTGTTTACCAGGCCAATGCCCCGGCCTTCCTGGCGAAGGTATAAAAGAACCCCGCTGCCTTCTTCTTCCATCATGGCCATGGCGCTATGGAGCTGATCCTGGCAGTCACAGCGAAGGGAGGAAAAAATATCTCCGGTCATACATTCTGAATGAACCCTCACCAGAATTGATTTTTCAGGGTCAACTTCACCTTTCACAAGGGCGATATGGGTCAGATTATCCAAATCATTTTCATAGGCAATGATGGTAAACTCTCCACCAACCTTAGTGGGAATTATAGTCTGGGCCGCTTTTTTGACAAAACTTTCTGTTTTAAGTCTGTATTTTACAAGCTCTGCAACGGTACAGATACCTATACCATGTTTTTTTGCAAATTTTTCAAGGGAAGGCATTCTTGCCATGGTGCCGTCATCATCCATGATTTCACAAATCACCCCGGCAGGTTTCATCCCTGCAAGGCGTGCCAGATCAACAGATCCTTCTGTCTGGCCGATCCTCACCATGACTCCGCCATCCCTTGCCCGCAATGGAAAAATATGGCCGGGTCTTGCAATATCATCAGGGGTGGTATCATCTGCCACTGCAGTAAGAATTGTTGTTGCCCGGTCAGCTGCGGAAATCCCTGTGGTAACTCCTTTTTTGGCTTCAATGGACACTGTAAATCCTGTTCCATATTGTGAGGTGTTATTGTCCACCATCATGGGCAGATCCAGCCGGTCTGCAATTGTTGAATCAAGGGAAAGGCAGATCAGTCCCCTTCCATATCTAGCCATGAAATTTATGGCTTCCGGGGTTACAGCTTGTGCTGCCATGGTCAGATCGCCTTCATTTTCACGATCTTCATCATCCACAAGAATAACCATTTTTCCTTTTTTAATATCTTCAATAGCCTGTTTAATTGTTAAATGCGGCATATTTAAATCCTTAAATTTATAAAAATCCATTCCTTGCGAGAAGTCCCATACTGATATCTTTTTTCCCTTTGGGCAAAGCATCATTTTTTGAAACACTTCCCATTAAAATTTTTTTTACATATTTACCGATCATATCGGTTTCTATATTGACCTCATCACCCACCCTTTTTAAACCTATGGTTGTGATATCTGCGGTGTGGGGAATAATACTGACCTGAAAATCCTTGTCTGAACATGTATTGATGGTCAGGCTGATTCCTTCAATGGCAACAGAGCCTTTTTCAATCATGTCTGCGGCGAGTTTTAAAGGGACATTAACTTTAATAATAACGGCATTGCTATTTCTTTTTATGGAAGAAATGATTCCTGTCCCATCAATATGTCCTGAAACCAGATGGCCGTCGATGCGGTCTGACAATTTTAAAGCCCGTTCAATATTGACCCTTGAACCCGGCCTCAATCGTTTAAAAGTTGTCCGTTCAACAGTCTCAGGCGCCATATCCACTTTAAAAACATTTTTCTCAAGACTGACAATAGTAAGACAGGCACCATTTACAGCAATGGACTCTCCAATTTTTGATTCAGACAAATCCAGATCACAGCCAATGTGAAGTACTTTGCCTTCCCCCCTGGACTCGATGCGTTTAATGGTTCCAAAACTTTCAATAATTCCTGTAAACATTTTTATTTTAAATATCCCTTAACAAGAATATCATCATCAAATTGAGTAACGATTACGTCTTTAAGTTTAAAGGCATCTTTTATCAACAAAGGGCCTTTGCCATTAAATACCGGAGTACCATCGCTGCCGCCTAAAAATTTGGGTGCCAGAAAAAACAAGACCTTGTTTACAATCCCGGCCTTGAGCGCTGATCCTGCCACCCCACTTCCGCCTTCTATCAAAAGGCTTAAAATTGACATCTGGCCTAACTTAATCATCAGTTCATTTAAATCAAGTCTATTGTCCTTTAAAGGGATTTCGAGAATTTGAACCCCCTTTTTTGTAAGCACAGCTTTTTTTTCTCTGGAAACTCCAGGACCTGTAACAATAATTGTTTTAGCAATGGAGTCCTGAGTGATAAGATTTGCATCTTCTTTAATGCTTAAATGGGTATCCAGAACAATCCTTAAGGGATCTTTTGTCTGAACTCCTTTAATTCTTGATGTGAGCGAGGGATTGTCAGCATGCAGGGTTCCTGATCCCACTAAAATGGCATCCACTTCATGGCGGATCTTATGGACATGATTCCTGGATTTTTCATTGGTGATCCATTTTGAATCCCCTGTGGATGTCGCGATTCTCCCGTCCAGAGTTGCAGCACACTTCAAAATAACAAAGGGCTTCTTATCATGTTGAACATACCAGGAAAACTCTTCAATAAGGAGTTTGGATTCTTTTTCAAGAACGTCTGAAACAACATTGATGCCCTTGCCCTTAAGATAGTTTATACCCCTGCCGCAAACATTGGGATTGGGATCAATACATCCCACCACAACTTTTTTAATTCCAGCTTTAATAATTTTATGGGTACAAGGCGGTGTTTTTCCAAAATGGTTACAAGGCTCCAGAGTGACATAGAGGGTTGCATCCATTGCCCTGGGTCCGGCATCATCCAGGGCTTCTACTTCAGCATGGGCCAAGCCTGCTGCCCTGTGAAATCCTTTTCCGACAACCTTTCCATCCTTTACAACAACGGCACCGACACAAGGATTAGGGGATGTAAATCCCTTTGCTCTTTGTGCAAGGGATAACGCCTGCTGCATGTATTCATGATCTGTCATCAGCCTTATCCAGGATCCTGTCAAATTCAAGGGGCAGACATTCTTTGGGTACCAGCCCCTTAAGCTCCTGTATAAAATCGGACACATCCTTAAATTCTCTGTAAACCGATGCAAACCGGACATAGGCAACATCATCGATTTGCTTTAAGGCTGCAATAATTTTTTCACCCACAATTGTTGAAGGCAGTTCCCGGTTATTGGTTTCCCTTAAATCCTGCTCAATGGCATCCACGGTTTCTTCAATCCGATTTATGCTGATGGCTCTTTTTTCACAGGCCTTTTTAATGCCGGTCATAACTTTTTCCCGGTTAAAATCTTCCCTGCGGCCATCTTTTTTTACGATTATAATAGGCATCTTCACAAAGCGTTCATAAGTTGTAAACCGCTGGGTACATTCCTGGCATTCTCTACGCCGCCGAACTTCAAACTCGATCTTGCCCGGACGCGAATCTATAACGCTTGTGTTTGGGTTACCGCAAAATGGGCATTTCATGTGGGTCTCTTTTTTGTTTAAGTATCAAGCCGGATGAGTTCTACCCTGGCCTTGTAAAACATATCCAAAGTCAGGGGGTCATTATATCCATCTTTATAATATACTGTTTTAATCCCGGCATTAATAATCATTTTTGAACAAATGGAACAAGGCTGATTGCTACAATAAAGGACTGCCCCATTCACCTGGATTCCGTGGTAGGCTGCCTGGATAATGACATTTTGTTCTGCATGAACACCACGGCAGAGTTCATGATTTTCCCCGGAAGGAACATTCAGTTCTACCCTTAAACATCCCACCTCCCGACAATGGGGGACTTTAGCCGGCGCACCATTATAGCCTGTGCAAAGAATCCGTTTTTCCTTTACCAGGACTGCCCCTACATTTCTTCTGAGGCAGGTTGAACGGGTGGCAACGAGATCACAAATTCCCATAAAATATTCATTCCATGAGGGCCTGTCTGACAAGTGTTCAGTCATGGATCTATTTTCCTTTATACAAGGGATATTGCAAACAAAGGTCTTTTACTTTCCCTGCTGTAATTTCAATATTTTCCTGGTCATCCAGAACATCACAGATAAAACCTGCGATTCTTTTACTGGCCTTTTCATCCATACCCCTGGAAGTAACAAGGGGAAGCCCGATGCGGATACCACTGGTAACAAAGGGCCCGCGTTTTTCATTGGGAATTGTATTTTTATTCACAGTAATACCGGCCCTGCCAAGTCTTTCTTCAGCATCTTTACCGGAAATATCCTTTTGACTGAAATCAACAAGCACCATGTGATTATCAGTTCCTCCTGAAATCAGTTTATATCCCCTCTCCATCATTACAGCGGCAAGGGCAGAGGCATTTTTGAGCACCTGTTTCTGGTAGTCTGTAAAGGATTGGCCAAGGGCTTCTTTAAAGGCAATTGCTTTTGCCGCAATAACATGCATTAAAGGCCCGCCCTGGATACCGGGGAATATCTGGCTTCCAATGGCCTTTGCATATCTTTCCGAGGACAGGATAAGACCGCCGCGGGGGCCCCTGAGGGTTTTATGAGTTGTAGAAGTAATCAGGTCTGCCAAGCCCACGGGACTTGGGTGGACACCGGTTGCAACAAGCCCTGCAATATGGGCCATATCCACCATAAAAAGGGCATCCACAGATTTGGCAATTTGAGAAAAACTTTTAAAATCAATGATTCTGGGATAGGCACTGGCGCCTGCTACAATTAATTTCGGCCGGTGTTTTTTTGCCAGTGCTTCCACCTGGTTCAGATCAATTCTCTCGGTTTCAGAAGACAGTCCATAATGTACAAAATCATAGAGTTTGCCGGAAAAACTGACAGAAGCGCCATGGGTCAGATGACCGCCATGGGAAAGGTCCATGGCAAGAATCCGATCCCCGGGATTCAGCACTGCAAAATAGGCCGCCATATTGGCCCCTGAGCCGGAGTGGGGCTGGACATTTGCATATTCGACCTTGAATAATTTTTTGGCGCGCTCAATGGCCAGATCTTCTGCCTGGTCCACATATTCACAACCGCCATAATATCTTCTGGCAGGATACCCTTCTGCATATTTGTTGGTCAGGATTGATCCCTGGGCTGCCATGACTGCCGGGCTGACTATATTTTCAGAAGCAATCAGGTTTAATTCATATTCCTGCCGGTCTGCCTCCTGCTGGATAATCTTTTCTATTTGTGAATCTGTCTTCCCAATAATCCCCATTTTAACACCCTTATTTGTGGTAATCTAATTATTAGTGCCCGACCGAAAACCGCCAAGTTTTCATTCAAACACTATCTATAGTTTGAATTCGTTCCAGATGCCGTCCACCTTCAAATCCGGTATCAAGCCAGGTTTGAATAATTTCAAAGGCAAGGATATCTCCCAGGACACGACCTCCAAGAACCAGGATATTGGAATCATTATGGAGCCGGCTCATCTTTGCTGCAAAAAGATCTGAGCAAAGGGCGGCTCTTACATTGGAAAACCGGTTGGCCACCATGGACATGCCAAGCCCCGTGCCGCAAAGCAATATTCCTTTTGAATATTTACCCTTGGAGACAGCATCAGCTACTTTTTTCCCAAAATCCACGTAATTAACAGATGCCAGGCTTTTGGTACCGGCATCGAAAACCTGATACCCCCTGTCCATGAGATAGGCTTTTATTTTTTCCTTCAGCTCATAGGCAGCATGATCGCATCCAATAATAATGGGCTTGCCTGTTTCCATTTTTTCCCCGATTTTTAAAATTTTAATTTTATAAAATCAATGACATCCTGAACTGTGAGCAATTTTTCTGCATCGTCATCATCAATTTCAATTTCAAACATTTCTTCCATTGACATGACAAGCTCAACGATTGTCAAAGAATCAGCGCCTAGATCGTCAATCAACGATGCTTCCGGAACAATATCCTCGATATCAATATTAGGAATTTTTTCTGCAATCACTTTCTTTACTTTTGTTTCAATCGTCATGCTTTAGACTATCTCCTTTAACTATTTCTCGTCGTCAACAGTGGATACATTTCTATCTTTATAAGCGCCGCATTCAGGGCAGGCTGTATGGGGAAGTTTGGGTTCCTGGCATTCAGGGCACACGCTCACCGTGGGTGCGCTTATTTTGTAATGCGTCCGTCTTTTTCTACCCCTTGCCTTGGAACTCTTTTGCTTTGGTACTGGCATTGATCTCTCCTAAGTATATTATTTTATTTGAATTTTTAATTATTATATTCCAATATAATAAAGGTAACATATTTACCCCAATTTCCAAAAAGTGTCAAGAAATTAAACCATTGCCCGATTCAAAGTTTTGTGGTAGTTAAGGGCTCGATTTTACACAATATTATTTTTATGGAGAACAAATGGATACAATTGTCACACGGTTTCCCCCCTCCCCCACAGGATACCTGCACATCGGCGGTGCAAGAACAGCTCTTTTTAACTGGCTGTATGCCAGAAAAAACAAAGGAAAATTTGTTTTAAGGATTGAGGACACGGATGCTGCTCGATCCACAAAAGAGTCTGTTGATGCCATATTGGAATCTTTGGAATGGCTCGGCATGGACTGGGATGAAGGCCCATATTTTCAAAGTGAAAGATACTCCATATACAATGAATACATAGAAAAACTGGTTGAATCAGGGTCTGCATATTATTGCTCCTGCACCCCGGACCAGGTCAATGCCATGAGAGAAGTGGCAAAGACCAGGGGATTAAAACCCATGTACAACGGCATTTGCCGGCAAAAAAATCTTAAAAAAGGTGCAAACACGGTTGTTCGCCTTAAAACACCTGACCAGGGGGTTACCATTGTCAAAGACGTTGTAAAAGGCGATACTGCATTTCAAAACACTGAAATGGATGATTTTATTATCCAGAGAAGTGACGGGTCGCCCATGTACAACCTGGCTGTTGTAGTGGATGACCTTACCATGGGAATCAATACCATCATCCGGGGGGATGACCATTTGATCAATACCCCCAAACAGATGCTGATATATAAAGCACTTGGGGCCCCCATGCCCGTCTTCGGCCATGTCCCCATGGTCCTTGGATCTGACAAATCCCGCCTGAGCAAACGTCATGGTGCCATGTCAGTGGGCGAATATAAAAACATGGGATTTTTACCCGATGCCATGATCAATTACCTGGTCCGCCTGGGCTGGTCCCATGGCGACCAGGAATTCTTTGAAAGAGGCGACCTCATTGAAAAATTTGATCTTGAACACCTGGGCAGGTCTGCCTCAATGTTTGACATGGACAAACTTTTTGCTCTTAATTCAAAACACATCCAGAACAAAACCCCTGAACAATTGGCAGGCCCTCTTTTATTTCATTTAAAAACCCTGGGGATTGACGCTGAAAATGATGCCTTTACCCAGGGGGTTATCCAAACTCTTCAGCCCAGAAGCAAAACCCTTGTTGAAATGGCCCAGGGTGCAGCTTTTTATTATCAGGATAATGTAAAATTTGATGAAAAGACAGCCGATAAATTTCTCAAGCCAGATATAGTGGCTATATTACAAAAATCTGCAGACTATATTAAAGGTCTTGAAGCGTACACCCAGGAAGAGCTTGAAAACGTTTTTAAAAGAATCATGGAGGAAACCGATCTCAAGTTTGGAAAGATTGCCCAGCCCTTAAGGGTTGCCATAACAGGCACAACTATGAGCCCCGGCATCTTTGAAATGCTCCTGGCCCTTGGAAAAGACAAAACTATTCAAAGAATTAAAAGCGCTATCCAGCTTATTCAGGATAAAGAATAAAGAACCCCTGCATATCCGACAAAACTTGCAGAAGCGGATTTTTCAAAACTTGTGGCGTAGTCAAATTCAACACCCTTGACTGCGCCAAGTTTTTTACAGGCAGCAGCACTAGCTGCAACAGCACCGGCACAGCACATATTTTTATTTTCCAGGCCCTGGGCAATAATTTTTGATTCATCCATTGCCATCATTGCCTGAATGGCATTTCTATCATTTTCATTTTTCACCCATTCCACAGCCTTTGTACCGGTTCCAGCAATTGTAAAGGCAAAATCAGGGCCATAGTGGGTCATATCAGTGGATCCTATTATCCTGACATTTCTTGACAAATTATTGGCTCCCTCAACAGCCATGCTGCCGATAATAGCAGCAAAAAATGATGGGGCCACACCACAAACCACTATTTTTGCATCTGGAAAAAAGTATTTTATAAATGGATATTGAAGTTCAAAGGTATTTTCATCGGGGAATTTAACCGGGAACCTCTGCCGAATACTGATACCGGCTATAATTTTATCTGTGAGTTCCTCATCCACTTCAATCCGGCCAAAGGGTGTTTCAACTGCACCGTGGGTCAGGATAAAAGGTTCAGACTGCTTGTGCATGTGAGCACCAAACAGGATAATGGTGTCGATTTTTTCATCGGATTGAAGAGAGGCAATGACCCTGCAGGCAATTGATCCGGAATAATACCAGCCTGCATGGGGAACAATGCCACCAACAAAACAGCCATCCAAAGGCCCTGACTTTTCTTTTAAAAAGCCTTTAATTGATGCTTCACACTCAGCAGCAGTTGCAGGATACCAGGAACCGGCAAATGCCATTTTCTTTATTTCCATAAATTATTTTCCCTAACCATTCACCATTCACCATT